>JAGWUO010000190.1 GCA_028868395.1 Cytophagales bacterium
GAAGACGATGAGGATAACCATGATTACAATGAGGAGCGTTTTAATCGTGCGAATATTGAGATCGAAGGCTATGATGGGAAAACGATTCAGGTAATTACCTACGCGAAATCACAAGGTTTGACACGTAAAGAGGCGGAGGTGAATGCCAAAATGATTCAGTACAATTACCTTCAAAAGGGCAAAGATCTACGTTTTGACACCCATTTTGGCCTACAGAATTCTAAATTCCGTGCGCAACGCCTTAAGGTAAAGGTCATGATTCCGTATGGCAAATCGTTTAGTATGACACGTGATTTCGCTTACTACATGGATAATGTGTTAGAATCTGGCTATTTTCATGAAGAAGGGCAGGATTTGTTTATCGGATCGCTTTGGACTTTCTCAGCAGACAAGGGTTTGATTTGCCTGAATAGAACTCCTCACAAAGATGACGAATCGAATAATGAGGATTTTTCAGACGAAAAGGTAGGATTTACCATCACCAAAGACCTGGTTAATTTTAACTCTATTTCAGGGTTGAACACAGAGTCTTCTCAGATCAAGATCACCAGAGGCGATCTTCCTAAGATTACCTACCGGGGTAATCAAACCTTAGAGAGTTGGGCTCACGTGGAGAATAAGGTGTTGGTATTGGATAAAATTCAGCCGGGTATTCAGGTAGAAATTGTGGTGCCTGAATTGACTAAAGTGGAATTAGGCGGCAATGCTAGCACGGAAATCGAAGGTTTCACTTCGGCTAAGATGGATGTGATTTTACGTGGTTTTCATTCGCTTAGCTTGAAAGGTGGGGGAGATCAATTGAATGCGGGTGTTTTTGATTCAGCAGAATTAAATGCAGGAGATTTCGCCGTAGAAAAAGCCTTTGTTTCTATCGATAAATATGCCAAAATAGAAGCAAATGTGTCTAAAATGGTGCAAGGAAAGAAATATGAAAGTTCGAAATTTTCGAATAAAATGAGCAATGGTGTAAGTTACAAATGGAATGTAGTAAAATAGGATGCAACCTTTTTTCAAACGTTCGCATCTAGCAACAAATTTATAATGCTATGAAAAAAATCTTGTCTTTATTCGCCGCCTTAGTAGTTGTTTTTAGCACCTTCGCAGATCCTGTAGTAGTGACTAAAAAATTCAAAGTAGCTAATTTCAAATCCATCGAATTAGGGAGTGCTTTCGAGGTTCATGTTCACAAAGGAAATGTCTATGCCGTTTCTGTGACGGGACGGGAGAAAGATATTGAGGAATTAGAAGTGACGTCCGCAGGAGGAAAATTAGCGATAGAGTACGAGACTAGTTGGAAATGGAGTTGGAATAACAACCGTTCGAAAGTAGTCGTGAACATCACCCTACCTCGCCTTGAAAGTGGTGAATTCTCAGGTGCTTGTAAAGTCGATTTGCAAGGATTTACGAATGAGGAGGAAATGCGCTTGTTGTTTTCGGGAGCGGCTAAAGGATCTGCAGAAGGCCTTAGAACGGATAAATTGAAGATTGAATTAAGTGGTGCATCTGATTGCAGAATCACTGGACAATCAGATTACTTAAAGGTAGAAGCTTCTGGTGCTAGTCACTTAAAGGCTTTGGAGTTCTTATCACGTAATGTAGACGTGGAAGCTTCTGGCGCTAGTAGTGCACAGGTACATGTTCAAAAATCCTTGCAAGTGGATGCTTCTGGGGCCTCCCATGTGAAATACAAAGGAAGCCCGAATATTACCAAAGATCTGACGGGAGCAGCCTCGCTACACCAGGTTAATTAAAGATTTTTTCACCTGCCTCGATACGAATCGGGAGGGTGTTTTCCGCGGGAGGAATGGGACAAGCGAAATCTTCGTTGTATGCACAATAAGGATTATAGGCTAGGTTAAAGTCCACCCGCAACCGATTGTTTTTTACATTTGTTAGGGGTAAATCTAAAAAACGTCCGCCTCCATAGGTTTCTGTGGGGGCGGTTTTGTCTTTAAACGGTAGGAAAAAATTCCCGTCTTCATGTTGATACAATACGAGTGAAACGGTAAACCCGCCTATCTCCCCTTTGATATTTCCGAATAAAATCAATTTTTCTGTCGTCCCATCTGTCATTTTTAATTCCACCGTTTTTGCTTTCTCTGCTTTTTCTAAAACGAAGTCGACGATGTAATCTTTGTTGAAAGAATAATATTTGAGGCCCTTAAAGGAGGTTTTGTCTTTGATGGGGGATTCCTCTCCACTTTTAAAGGCATCATCTTTATCGCGACGAATTTTCAGCACATCAGCACCCGTTTCCTCAACCGGTTTCGCCGTGGGAATACTAAAATAAGCGAGGATGGCGATGATAGGGATTAGAAAGAGGAACCATTTATTGAATTTCATAGGAATGGGTGTAATTTTGGGTACGTAAAATTAGCAAATAAATCAGATGTTTACAGGTATTGTGGAGGCGATGGGATCGCTGGTTAAGACAGAAACAAAAGGGACTAATGTGGAATTTTGGTTCACATGTCCATTCACGCAGGAATTGAAAGTAGATCAATCGCTTGCGCATAATGGGGTCTGTCTAACTGTAGTCGAGATTCAAGGGGAGCAATACCGTGTGACCGCTATCGATGAGACCTTACAGAAGACGAATTTGGGTGATTTGAAGATAGGCCAAAAAGTAAATTTGGAACGTTGCATGGCCGCTAATGCTCGATTTGATGGGCATATCGTGCAAGGACACGTGGATTTAACGGGTGTTTGCACAGAAATAACGGATCAGAATGGAAGTTGGGAATACCGTTTTAGCTATCCCATAAGCAGTGGTCATGTCACCGTTGAAAAAGGCTCTATCTGCGTGAATGGCACCAGCCTAACGGTGGTGGATTCGCAGGACGATTCCTTTACCGTTTGCATCATCCCATATACCTACGAACACACTGTTTTTCATCAACTAAGCGTGGGTGATCGCGTGAACTTAGAATTCGATATTCTAGGAAAGTATATTAAGAAATTAATGCAGCGATAGCCTTATTGACTTTTTCAAAGCCAAAACGCTTCCAAGCAATTTCTTTTTGGCTTTGAATTTCTTCCAAACCTAAATTACCAATACTGCCTAAATGCGAGTGATTGATTTCGCGGGTACTGCCATCGAATGCTCCGTCCTCGATCTTTTTACCGACGATTTGATAAGCCTCTCTGAAGGGAACCCCTTGTACGACTAATTTATTTACCTCTTCTACCGAGAACAATAAATCGTATTTAGAGTCTACTAACAGGTCTTTCTTCACTTTCATATGGCTCACCATGTAGTGTGTGATCTCTAATCCGTCCAAAATTTCTTCAATCGCCGGCATCAACAATTCCTTCGTTAATTGGAATTCGCGGTGGTATCCTGATGGTAAGTTGCTCGTTAATAATTGCAATTGATTCGGTAAAGCTTTCAATTTGTTAGCTTTTCCACGCAATAATTCAGCTACGTCCGGATTCTTTTTATGTGGCATGATGGAACTTCCCGTCGTTAAAGAGCTAGGGAGTTCGATGAAACCAAAGTTTTGGGAATTGTACAAGCACACATCCATCGCTAATTTACTTAGCGTTGTGGCAATCTGTGCGATGGCCGTTAAGACAAATAATTCGGTCTTTCCACGCGATAATTGGGCATTCACTACGTTTACGTGTGGTGATTCGAAGCCTAATAATTCCGTGGTGTATTTTCTGTCCAAAGGAAAGGACGAGCC
>JAGWUO010000191.1 GCA_028868395.1 Cytophagales bacterium
GTTTTATTGGTTCTTTTGAACCTGGGACGTATGCCAAAGCCTGGTTGTTCCGCATTCTCAAGAATAATTTCATCAACGATTACCGCAAGAAATCCCGCGGCCCGTCTAAGGTTGAATTTGAATGGGTGGAGCAATCCTTTGCGGCTGATGACGATCCTGAACCTGCCTTCCAAGCGGATCTGCAGGCTGAGACCGTTAATGAGATGTTAGGGGATGAAATTACTTCTGCCATTCAAGCCTTGCCTGTTGATTTCAGAATGATCATTATTCTATGTGATTTAGAGGAGTTTAGCTACGAAGAGATGGCCAAAATCCTGAATATTCCCATCGGAACCGTGCGATCTCGATTGCACCGTGCGCGTACTATGTTAAAGGAAACCTTAGCAACCTATGCCGCTAAAAAAGGCTACAAAACTGACATGTTGTCAGCATAGCTCGGAACTATTTTTTTACCATCGATGTTAAAATCATTATGAAGACGAATTGTTCCCATCAACCTGATTGCATGAAGCTGATCCAGCGTATCTTGGATAAAGAAGCGTCTGCTGAGGAGGAAGCACGTTTTTTAGCTAATAAAGATCAATGTATGCCTTGTCAAGAAGGGTATAAATTGGAAATTGCCCTTCGCAATGCGTTGAAATCCAAATGCAAATCAAGCTGTCCTTCCGGTTTAATCGAAAGTATTCGTTCGAAAATATCGTCGATTCTACTCCTTATATTGATCTTAATTCCCTTATTTTGTTGGTTCATTTAATCATCGAAATTTTTGGAAGGCAAACTCATCATATTTTCAGCCCCTTCGGGTTCAGGTAAAACAACTATCGTTAAAGAATTATTAGCGCGTAATGCTAATTTAGGCTTCTCGATTTCTGCGTGTACCCGCGATAAACGTGGTCGTCACGAAGAACACGGAAAGGACTATTATTTTCTAACGCCGGATGATTTTCGCCAAAGAATTGCGAATGACGAGTTTGTGGAATGGGAAGAAGTGTATGCAGGGGCGTATTATGGTACCTTAAAGTCGGAAATCGAGCGTATTTGGGCTTCGGGGAAACACGTCATTTTTGATGTGGATGTACGCGGTGGTTTAGCCTTGAAAAAGTATTACGGTGATCGCGCCTTGGCTATTTTTGTGAAAGTGCCTACGCTAGAGATGTTAGAGGAGCGCTTGCGTTCTCGTGGAACGGAGGATGAAGAAGCCTTGTCTAAACGAATCTTCAAGATGAAATTTGAGTGGTCTTTTCAAGATCAATTTGATGTCGTACTTGTGAATGATAAATTAGAAGATGCAGTAGCAGAGGCTCAAGCCCTGTTTGAAAATTTGACTAAATAATGAAAGTGGGCCTGTTTTTTGGTTCGTTTAACCCGATACATCAGGGTCATTTGATCATTGCGCAGGCGGTGTTGAATCAGACGGATGTAGACCAAATTTGGTTCGTCGTTTCTCCCCAAAACCCCCACAAGAAAAGTAAATCTTTATTGCACGAATTTGACCGTTTGGATCTAGTAGATCGAGCCATTTCGGATAATTATTCTTTTAAATCTTCAGACATCGAGTTTAAATTACCTCGGCCTTCTTATACCATTGATACGCTAGTACATTTAGCGGAGCGTCATCCGGAGACAGAGTTCAAGTTGATTATAGGTGGGGATAATTTAGAGCAGTTCAAGAGTTGGAAAAACTATAACCAAATACTTGATTATTATGGTCTCTACGTGTACCCGCGCGGAGAGGAGCCTACATCAGATTTATGGTCCCATAAGAACGTTCAGCGAATAGAGGCGCCTGTTTTACATATTTCGGCGACTTATATTCGTTCTTGTATTCAGCAAGGACAGTCGATTAAATATCTAGTTCCTGATGAGGTAGAGACCCTCATCTCTGCCAAAAAATTCTACCTTTAGGCCTTTCTGCCTAATCGATGATTTCCTATTTTTCTCCGTTCCCTTTTGTCCGCATTTTGCTGTTTTGGATGTTGGGTATCTTGCTTTCCGGACTTGATTACTGGCCTCTTTTGGGTTGTTTAGGATGTATTATACCGGGGAGAGTTGGTAGAAGCATAGGCATTTCTTCGTTGATTGTTGTTTTCGCGATGGCTTGGTCTTCTTATTTGAAGCCCGTTTTGCCAGTGCTGCCGCGCGATGGTTTTGTCTTTCGAGTGGATGGGTCTGTAGAGGAGAAACCGAAGTCGTGGTCTGTGTTAGCTAGAGGCAATGGGGTCAGGGATTCAACGGGGAAATGGTCGCCTTCAAGTGGCTTTATTCGCTTGTATCTAACCAAACAACTTCCTAAGCCTGCCTCAGGGGATCTATATACGGTGAGACAAGTAGTTAAGTCATTTCCATTGCCACTTTTTCCTTTTGAAAAGGATTGGGGTGCTTATTTCACTCAAAAGGGAATAGGAGGGACAGCCTTTGTTTCATTCGATCGGATTCGATTGCTGAGAAAGGGAGCGGTTGAGTTGACTTTTTTCGATAGGGCGCAGGGGCATTTCGTTGGACTACTTGAACGTGCCTTCGACCCGGGACGTGATCGGGATGTGGCCGAAGCGATGTTGTTAGGAGTAAAGACAAAGATTGACTTTGAGACCTTGTCTGCTTATTCGGCTTTAGGAGCTATTCACATTTTGTCAGTTTCGGGTCTTCACGTGGGGCTATTGTATATGGGTTTAAGCCTTTTATTGGGTTTTTTACTAAAGCGAAGGCCGGCAGGACCCTACGTATTTTTTGGATTAATGATGGCTTTGCTTTGGTGCTATGCGGGTATTAGCGGTTTTTCTTTACCAGTGCTAAGGTCAGCTTGGATGTTTTCGGTGATTCTTTTTGCGAAAACATTTCTTCGAAGGCAGGAAAGTCTCAATACCTTGGCTTTTAGTGCCTTTGTATTGTTGTTTCTGCATCCAGCCTCTTTGTTTGATGCGGGATTTCAGCTTTCTTATTTAGCGGTTTGGGGTTTAATTGCTTTTCAAAAACGCTGGGCTTCTATTTTTCAATTCTCAGGATGGTTTCGTTGGCCGCTTACTCAGATTTGGGAATTGACCTGTGTGGCTTTAGCAGCCCAAGTTTTTACCTGGCCCTTGATCGTGTATTATTTCCATCAATTGCCTCATCCGCTTTCCTTTTTTCTGTTAAACCCCTTTTTGATTTTATTCTCCTCTATTGCGTTATTTCTAGGTTTTTTGCTGTTGGCGATTGGTTACTTTTTACCCGATGAGGCATTTCAGCCATTGGCGTATTTATTGAAGACAAGTTTTCAATTGTTGCACGGTTTGATGTTTAGCTGGGTGGAGCGTGTCACCTCAGTTATGCCTTTTTTGCAGATTTCATGGCTTGAAATGGGATCTTATTTCACTGTGATTGCCCTATTGGTTTGGGCTCCTCGACGATGGCAATGGGTGGCCTGCATTTCGCTATTATTTTGGCAAACTCCCGAAACAAAACCTCAGGCTTATCTCAGTGCGGTAAAGGGTGAGGCAGTGTGGGTCGAGAATAACGGGGTTAAATCGATCGCTTCTTTACCGGCGAGTGCCGATCCTGCCTGGATTCAATCGCACCTTAGTCCGATGTGGGCAAACGCAGGCGTGACCGATACGCTGACGCGACGATGGCCGAAGAAAGGTAATCTACAATGGGAATACCGAAATGTCGCTTATGCCTATGTGCGGATTCCGACAGAGTGCAGA
>JAGWUO010000005.1 GCA_028868395.1 Cytophagales bacterium
CCTTCCGTTTTCAGCCGAAACAAATTCTTAATCGGCTACCTAGTTCCATTACCCTAGCCAAAAACGGTCGAGTTCGTTTTCAAAAGATCTATTTCGATAGCAAATCCGTGCTAATAGAGGGCA
This sequence comes from Cytophagales bacterium, assembly GCA_028868395.1. The sequence continues at coordinate 124 of JAGWUO010000005.1, forward strand.
CTTTTGAAGGGAATTGGTCTTTGGCCAAATAAAATCCTACCTTTGCATCAGAGAAAATAGACTATCCTATCGCTTTTTAAAGAGGAAAGTCCGAACAACATAGAGCGGCGTGCTTCCTAACTGGAAGGGGGATCTTCGGATTCAACAGCAAGTGCCACAGAAAATTACCGCCTTCGGGTAAGGGTGAAAAGGTGGGGTAAGAGCCCACCGCTGGTTTGGTGACAAAACAGGCTTAGGTAAACCTCACGCGTTGCAAGATCAAATAGGCTAGCTGCCGCAAGGCAAAAGGGTGGCTCGTCCGATGCTAGTGGGTAGATTGCTACAGGTAAACAGTGATGTTTATCGAAGATAAATGATAGGACAGTGGGTAACCATTGACAGAATTCGGCTTATCGGTTTATTTTCTCTATTTCTTTGTTTGAAATGAATGCAAAAAGGTTTAATTTTGCAGACTATTTATAAACCCGAGGGACGAGATCCCTCACAAACCCATATCTAATGGCTGTTAAAATCAGATTAGCGCGTCGCGGACGCAAAAAGTTAGCAATGTTCGATGTAGTAGTTGCGGATGCTCGTGCACCTCGTGACGGACGTTTTGTAGAAAAAATCGGAACATACAATCCTAACACCAACCCAGCAACTGTCGTTTTAAACGAGAAACAAGCAATCCAATGGGTATTGAACGGTGCTCAACCTACTGACACTGTTCGTGCAATCCTTTCTTACAAAGGAATTATGTATGCAAAACACTTACAAGTAGGTGTGAATAAAGGTGCGATCACGCAAGAACAAGCTGATGCGAAGTTCGAAGCTTGGAAAGCAGAGAAAGAAGTGAAGATTCAAACGAAAGCGACTACTTTACAACAGTCTAAAGCGAAGTCTAAAGCGGCTCGTTTAGAAGCTGAAGCTAAAGTATCTAGCACTCGTGCAGATAATATCGCTGCGAAAAACAAAGTAGCTGAAGAAGCTCTAGTAGCTAGCGTAGTGGAAGCTATCAACGAAGCGGAAGAAGAAGCTACAGGTGTAGAAGTAGATGAAGTAGTAGTTGAGGCTCCTGCAGTAGTTGAAGAAGCGCCAGCAGTAGAAGCAGCAGTAGAAGAAGCTCCTGCAGCAGAGGGAACTCCGGCAGCTGAAGAAGCAGCAGAAGAGGCTCCAGCAGCTGAATAATTTTTGATTTCATGTAGAATCATACAAATTTGTTCTCAAGTTTGTATGATTTTTTTTTGTACCTATGGCAAAGACAGAATATTTTGAATTAGGAACCCTTTCTAAACCTCATGGGTTAAAAGGTGCTTTTCATCTCTATTTAGATGTAGATGATCCTTATGAGTATGAAGACTTAGATGCGATCTTTTTACAGCAAGGGAATGAGATGGTTCCTTATTTTGTGGAGGATATTCAGATTCGGGATAATCTAAATTTGATCACCTTAGAAGGGGTTAGCTCTTTAGATGCGACAAAAGATTTAGTAGGATTAAAGGTTTTTTTACCCCTATCTGCTTTGCCTAAATTAAAGGACGATCAGTTTTATTACCATGAGGTAATTGGTTATCAGGTAGTCGATAAAAACTTAGGTGAATTGGGTACGGTGAAGGAAATTTATAGTACCGGTGCTCAAGATGTGGTGGTCATGATTTACCAAGGTCACGAAGTCCTAATTCCTCTTATTGATGCCATTATTCCTAAAGTGGATAAGAAGAATCAAATTGTGCACAGTGTATTACCTGATGGTTTATTAGAAGTTTATACTCAAGAAGATGCGGATTGATATCATTTCGGTAGTTCCAGCTTTAATGAATAGCTTTTTTGAGCATTCTATCTGTGCGCGCGCAGCTAAGGCTGGGCTTGTCGAGGTGGTATTTCACGATTTACACGACTTTTCTGAGAAGAAGCACAAACAAGTGGATGATTATCCCTTTGGCGGAGGAGCAGGTATGGTGTTAGCTGTAGAACCTTTGTCAAAATGTATTGAATTTTTAAAGTCAGAACGTGCATATGATGAAATCATTTATTTTAGTCCTGATGGGATTGTCTTAAAGCAAGGCCTTGTGAATCAATTAAGCCTAGGGAAAAATCTTTTATTTATCTGTGGTCACTACAAAGGAATTGATGAACGCATACGAGAGAAATATGTGACGAAAGAGATCTCGATAGGTGATTATGTTTTGTCTGGCGGAGAATTAGCAGCTGCTGTTACGGCTGATGCGATCATCCGTTTGATTCCTGGGGCGATAGGGGACGAGAGTTCGGCTCTAACAGATTCATTTCAAGATGGTTTATTAGCGCCACCGGTTTATACGAGACCAGCTAGTTTTGATGGAATGGATGTGCCTGCGGTTTTATTATCAGGTCATGAGAAGAAGATTGAAGAGTGGAGACATGAGCAAGCCGTATTGCGTACACAGTCAAGAAGACCTGATTTATTAGATTAAGATGAATAAAAAGGAATCCATATCGCTGGTTACGTTGTTAGCGCTGGGAGGCCTTTATTTGATTTGGGGTAGCACTTTTCTGAGTGTGCGTATTCTGTTAGCCTATTTACCTCCTTTAGTGATTTCTTTTTCTCGGAATTTAGTCGCAGGTACCTTATTCTTGGTTTGGTCTGTTGCGGGTGGGCATTGGAAGAAATTACCATTAGCTCATTGGAGAGTACATTTATTAGCAGGTTTCTTGCTCATTACATTAGGTAATGGCTTTATGGCATTAGCGGGGCAATCAATTCCCTCTGGCTTATCGTCTGTTTTTATGGCAGTTGGGCCTCTTTTATTGATCCTTTTCTTTTGGATTTCAGGTCGTAAACCCACAAATCGTAAGCTATTAGGAACCTTAATTGGTTTTGTGGGAATCATCTTGTTAGCCTCGCAAAAGAATTTAGCGATTCCAGGAAAGGAAATTGACTTTTACCGAGGAATGGGTTTTTTATTCATTGCAGTTGTTGCGTGGAATTTAGGCGTCTTTTACATTCAGTTTATGAAGGCGAATACCTATCATTTTACGCAAGTTTGTGGAATTCAAATGACCACGGGTGGGCTTATATTGCTTTCAATTGCTCTATTTAGAGGAGATGCGCAATCTGTTGTTATCTCTGCTATTCCAGCAAAAGCTGTATACGTCTTTATTTATTTGGCATTGATTGGTTCCATGTTGGGTTTTGGATTATTTGGTTATTTATCCAAAGCACTAGATGCTACATTAGTGTCCACTTACACGTATGTGAATCCGATTATTGCGTTGTTTTTGGGTAATATTATTCTAGGTGAGTCTTTAAGTAGTATATTGTTGTTCGCAAGTAGCCTGATATTGTCAGCAGTCTTGTTAATTACTACGGAAAAGACCTCTACCCTATGAAAAAAATCATCCTGTTTCTGCTGATTGCCTCACCTATTATGGCACAAGATTTTCTACCTCTTTATCCAACCGGAATTCCTAACTCAAAGCCTTTTGTTAATAAGCAAAAAGCGACGAAAGGAGCAGATGGCATCGAGCGCATTTCAGATGTGACTGTACCTACTTACCGGTTCTTTCCTGCCCCTGGTTCAGTTAAACTAACTAGTTGCGTCGTAATTTGTCCGGGTGGTGGATACCGTATACTTGCCTCATCGCATGAAGGATATGATATTGCCGCTAAATTCAACGAAATTGGAGTTTCGGCTTTGGTTTTATACTATCGTTTGCCCACGGATTCTGCTCAGGTGGAGAAAAAGTATGCACCATTGCAAGATGCGCAGTCAGCTATTGCCTTAGTTCGTAAGAATGCGGTTAAATGGAATGTTGATCCGGCCAAAGTAGGTATCATGGGTTTCTCTGCAGGAGGACACTTAGCGGCAACAGCTTCTACTCATTTCAATAAAGACTATACGGGTTTACATCAGGGTGCAAATCTTAGACCAGATTTCTCTATTCTTATATACCCTGTTATTTCCATGAGATCTTTCGGCCATGGAGGTTCTACTCAAAACCTTTTAGGGAAAAATCCTTCAGAAGAAGATTTGGTCTTATTTTCTAATGAAGAACAGGTCACTCCGCAAACACCCAAAGCATTTATGGTGCATGCTTCTGACGATAATGCTGTTCCTTTGAAAAACTCTTTGCTATACGCTGAGAAACTAACTGCGAACAAAGTACCTGTCGATTTACATGTTTATGCGAAAGGTGGTCACGGTTTTGGACTAAACAATAAAACCACAAGTGGAGACTTGTGGTTCGATCGTTTAATTTCATGGTTAAAGTCAAATCAATTGCTTTGAGTTTTCTTCATGACGAAGTAGAAAGGAATGCCTAAAAGTACGATTCCTAATCCTATGGAAGAGGAGAGTGTCTTCACCCATAAAAGATTTCCAGCTATTCCTACGAGTAGTAATAAGTAAGCACTGAAGAGGACCTTTTGCAAAACAGGTAATTCATTTTGCATGATTCTAGTTTTGAAAACTGACGCTACTGTTAGGAAGTAGAATATCAAGATGGCGAACACGGTAAAGTCTAAAAGCGCTCCATAAGATCCTGAGAAGCATAACAAGATGGCCCAAAGCCCTTGAATGCCTAAAGAATAGACAGGTACATCTTTATCGTTTGTTTCTGCCGCTTTCTTAAAGAATAAACGGTCATTAGCCATGGCTTGGAATAAACGTCCGCCTGCTAAGATAATTCCATTGTTACATCCAAAGGTAGAAATCATGATAAACACCGCCATCACTAAAGCTCCAATTCCGCCTAAAACGGTTTCTAAGGCAGCAGCTCCCAGACGATCCTGAGTGGCAAACATAATTCCGCGAGCATAACTATTGATTCCATCTGCTTCACCATGTAGAGGTAAAATACTTAGGTAGGCCATGTTAGTTAATAAATACAAAAGGCATACGAGCGCAGACCCATATACTAAACCTTTCGCAATGGTTTTTTTAGGATCCTCAAAATCAGCACTAGCAAAAGTGACATTATTCCAAGCAGAGGAAGAAAATAAGGGTCCAATCATTGCAACACCGAAAAGGGAAGCTAATTCCAATCCTCCTATGGAGTGACTTGTTTTCGTAGCAGTATCAACCGTAAAAGGCTCAGCAAAGAATCCCTCAAAGTGAATCCAACCATTTTGTACGCCTACAAATAGACCAATAATGATTAGGATGACGATGGCTCCGATTTTGGTAATCGTAAAAATGTTTTGAACCAAAGAAGCAAATTGTACCCCTCTACTATTAATATAGGTTAGGAGCGCGATAAGTGTAGCAGCTAAAATTTGTTGAGTAGTAATATAATCACCTATTAATGGTGTATCATTGAGAATACCAGGGAAAATGAAGCCAGCATAACGTGCAAAGGCAACAGCCACTGCCGCAATAGTGCCCGTTTGAATCACTAAGAAGGTGGTCCAACCAAAAAGAAACCCAATTAATGAATTATAGGATTCTTTTAAATAGATGTATTGCCCACCCGTTTTAGGAAAGACAGAGCTTAGCTTTCCATAAGCAAATGCACCAGTTATTGTTAAAAAGGCAGTCAACAACCAAGTTCCAATCCAATAAATAGGGGAGCCTACCGATCTAGCCACTTCTGAACTTACAAGGAAGATACCTGAACCTATCATCGATCCCATTACTAACATCGAGGCATCTAAGGTGTTTAATTTTTTATTCATAGAGGTGTTTATTGATTAAATACAATTCCTGATTTGTATCAGGAATTCAAAGAAACGATTAAAATTTCTGATTTATAGGAAGTCATTTGAACTTTTTTTGATTGTAAACGTTTCCGTAAACGTTTACGGAAAAAAATTAAATATTTTCTTTGATTTTTTATACAATTATCTTCTATATTCCCTCTGTGGTATATGTCAAATTATAATACATATCACTATTGTACAATTTTAGATCGATTTATGAAGAAGTCAATTAATGAAGTTGAGATTTGGGATCAGTTCAGAGCAGGGGATCAGCAGGCGTTTTCCGTTTTGTATTCTCATTTTGTTCAGCCGCTTTACACTTATTGTATGGGTATAACAAGTGATAAGGACTTAATTAAAGATTGTCTTCATGATCTTTTCGTAGAAATTTGGAAGAATCATGCAAGTCTAGGACCTACCACGAGTGTAAAGTTTTATTTGATGGCCTCCATTAAACGTAAAATTGTACGTCAATTAGAGACTCAGTTGAAGAATTTAAATCACCATGATGCCTATCAATACCAGTTCATGGAAGACATGCCATCACCAGAGAGACAACTAATTATGGTGGAAGAAGAAAAGATGTCACACTTTTCTATGTATCAAAGCCTTAATAAGTTAAGTAAGCGTCAAAAGGAAGCCATAACCTTGAAGTATTTTGAAAATATGGATACAGATCAAATTTCAGAAAAAATGAAAATTAATCCTCAATCAGTTTACAATTTGTTATTTGGAGCTCTTCGTGTGATGAAAGAACAGATGACAATGAAAGCTTATGCTTGTTAGTATTGAATAATTATAAGATATATTTGAGTAAATCTTATAGTTTTGTTGCTTTTCGAACTAAGTAATCCTAATAAGATTGACATGTTATCGAAAAGAATGAGCTGGATTAAGAGATTAAAATTAGTAAATAAGTACCCGATTAAACCAATAAAACTGTCCCAACAAGAATGCAAAGCCTTGTGGGAAAGGATCCAACTGACTTTGCAAACAACTTAATTTCAATTAACCTATGAGAAAAAAATTACTTTCCAAGGTGCTCCTTAGCGGTATAATGCTGTTATTGAGTATTCAAATTTTTGCCCAAGATCGGACGGTCACAGGTAAAGTAACGTCATCTGACGATGGTTCAGGTATCCCTGGAGCTAGTGTTTCTGTTAAAGGTACTTCTAAAGGAACTTCGACAGATATGGATGGAAATTATAAAATTACGGTTGGTAATTCTGCCGTTTTAGTGTTTTCAGCTGTTGGAACGAACGCTCAAGAAGTTTCAGTAGGATCTAAAACACAAATTAATGTGGCTTTAAGTGCTGATACTAAATCCCTACAAGAAGTAGTGGTAGTAGGTTACGGTACACAAAAGAAAAGTCAATTAACAGGTGCCATTTCTTCTGTTACTTCGAAGCAAATCACTGAAATGCCTATTACCAACTTAGGTCAAGCGATGCAAGGTCGTGTGGCTGGGGTGGACGTAGCGCAATCAGGTTCGAAGCCAGGTACAGTGCCTAAAGTATTGATTCGTGGTCGTCGTTCATTTAACGCGGGTAATGATCCATTATACGTAGTAGATGGTATTCCATTATCAAGCGGTTATGAAGATATGAACCCGAATGATGTGGCATCAATGGAGATCTTGAAGGATGCAACAGCAACAGCTATCTACGGTGCTCGTGGTGCGAATGGTGTTGTTTTGATTACGACTAAACGTGGTTCTAAAGATGGAAAGACAGTTATTTCGTATGATACTTATGTAGGTTCTACGCAATCATTAGATAAGATTAACTTGTTTACAGGTGCTGAATACGCTGAAATGAAGCGTGAATCTCGTCGTACAATCGGTACTTACAAAGATGCAAACGGTAATTTAGTTCCAACAGGCGTCATTGACGCGTATGCTGATTCTAAATTATTTATCGCTGTTGAATTAGATGGTATCGCGAAAGGTCGCACAACTGATTACCAAGACTTAATGGTTAAGAAAGGTATCCAAATGAACCACGCTTTAGGTGTTCAAGGTGGAAATGAGAAAACACAATTCTCGATTAATGCTGGTTATTTTCAAGATAAAGGTATTATCGAAGGTCTTGACTTTACGCGTTATTCATTCCGTGCTAGTGTAGATCACCAAGTAAACAAGGTGTTGAAAGTAGGTGCTTCTTCATATGTGATGTATTCTGAAACAAATGGGGCTAACTTAAACCCATATGGTTTCTTGTTATCTCAAAACCCATTAGCGAAAGCATATGATGATAGTGGTAACTTGATTTTCCAACAAACGGATGATGCCTTATTAACGAACCCATTAAATGAGATCGTTCCTGGTGCTAAAGTGGATAACACTAAGAAATACCGTATTTTCAACAGTATCTATGCGGAATTACAATTAGCTAAAGGTTTAAAATACCGTGTGAACTTTGGACCAGACTTTACGATTTCGCGTAATGGTCAATTCAATGGTGCTTTAACTAACGCTATTAAAGGTGGTAACCCAACGGCTACGACAGATAATCGTTTTGGATTTAACTATACCTTAGAAAACGTTTTAACGTATAATAAGCAATTCAAAGATCACAGCTTGAACGTAACGTTATTACAATCTATGCAACGTGATAACTATGAGCAGTATACTCAAAGTGTATTAGGAGTACCAGTAGAAACACAACAATTCTTCAATGTTGGAAATGCATCTTCAATTCAAGGCGTAGGTTCTAACTTGATACAATGGACTATTGCTTCCTATATGGCTCGTATTAATTACGATTACAAGGGCAAATACTTATTAACGGTAACAGCTCGTCGTGACGGTTCATCACGTTTCGGTGAGAACTCGAAATGGGGTAACTTCCCAGGTGTGGCTGTAGGTTGGAATTTACACCAAGAAAACTTTATGAAAGATTTAACTTGGTTAGATGAATTAAAACTTCGTGCTTCTTATGCACAAGTAGGTAACCAAGGTCTTTCTCCATACCAAACGGTAGGATTAGAAGGACGCACATCTTATGCTTGGAATAACACAGCTGCTTATGGTTACCGTCCTAATACAATTGGTAATGCAGATTTGAAGTGGGAAACATCTACTTCTCAAAACATTGGTGCTGACTTCTCTGTATTAAGAGGACGTGTTGCTGGTAGCGTAGAATACTATCAAACAAACACAACGGATCTTTTATTATCGGATCAATTGCCTACTTCTACTGGTTTCGCAGCCGTTACGCGTAACGTAGGGGAGACAATGAATCGTGGTATCGAGCTTTCCTTATCGACAGTTAATATCGATGCAGCGAATGGTTTCAAATGGAATACCGATTTCACTTTCTACAAGAATACAGAAGAAATCGTATCTCTTTACAATGGAGCTAAGGATGACGTAGGTAACCGTTGGTTCATTGGAAAACCATTGAACTCGTATTACGATTATCAATATGCTGGTATCTGGCAAACAGCTGAGGCTGACAAAGCGAAAGCAATGGGCTTCACAGTAGGTCAAATCAAAGTTCAAGACACGAACAATGATGGTAAAATTACTGCAGATGATCGCGTATTATTAGGTTCTGACGTTCCTTCTTGGACAGGTGGTATCACAAACCGTTTCTCTTATAAAGGATTTGATTTGTCGTTCTTTATCTTTACTCGTCAAGGACAAATGATTGTTTCTAAGTTCCACCAAAACTCTAACTACTTACAAGGTCGTTATAACCAAATTAAAGTGGATTACTGGACACCTAACAATCCTAATGCACACTATCCTCGTCCGAACTTTAACCAAGAGTTCCCTGCTTACAATACAGCAATTATGTATTTTGATGGTTCATTCATTAAAGTGCGTAACATTAACGTAGGTTATACATTCCCAGCTAAGACTGCTGCTAAATTAGGTTTGTCATCGTTACGTGTATATGCAAGTATTCAACAACCGTTCATTTTCTCAAACTACCGTTCAAAAGAAAATGGAGTTGACCCTGAAACCTCTAATGGTAACGTAAATAACGACGTAACTCCGGCTACTTCCGTTTCGACGTTTGGTTTAAATATTAAATTTTAATCCCTGAAATAATGAAAAGTTTATATATCAAAAATTCATTAAAATCATTAGGTATTGCTTCAGCGATTATGTTGGGTACTGCCTCATGTAGTGATCTACTGAAAGAGACAGTCGTTTCTTCTATCAGTAATGATTACATCGCTACGACTCCTGGATTCGTAGCTGCAACAAATGCCGCTTATACTCCATTACGTTCATTCTATGCAACAGAACGTGGTTTGACCATGTCAGAGTATGGAACGGATATTTACAGTGCGGGTGCGGATGGATCTTATAAAGGTTTTCACTTTTATGATTCTCAATTGACTTCTTCTGTAGATATCTTAGCTCAATTATGGGATGAGACCTACAAAGGTATCAATACGATTAATGCGGTAATTGACCGTGCACCATCAGTAACTGGTATCACAGATGCAGTTAAAGCTACTCGTGTGGCTGAGATGAAGTATTTGCGTGCGCATTACTACTTTATTTTAGTGCAACAGTTTGGCCCATTAGATCTTCGTTTGAAAGAAACGACAGGTCCTACAAAGGCTGCTACTCGTACATCTGAGCAAGCAGTTTACAAACAAATCGAAGCAGATTTATTAGCAGCTATTCCTGTATTGCCAGCAACAAAAGCGGCAGCGGATTATGGTCGTGCTACAAAGCCTGCGGCAGAGAACTTGTTAGCTAAAGTGTATTTGACTCGTGCTTCTTCAACTTTTGCTGAGTCAACAGACTATGCGAATGCTGCGACTTTGTGTAATAATGTTATCGCTAACTACGGCTTTAAGTTATTACCAGACTTCGCATCTGTTTTTGATCAAGCGAATCAAATCAATGATGAGGTAATATTTGCAGTTCAGTATACGCAAGACCCGTTAACGAATGGATTTGTGGATAACCAAGGTAACAAGCTTCACTTGTATTTTGGTATGCAATATGACGTTCAACCAGGGATGCAACGTGACGTAGCGAATGGTCGTCCATTCAAGCGTTTGAAGCCAACTGCTTATTTGTTGAATACGGTTTTTGCTGATCGCGTAAATGATACACGTTACAAGAAAACGTTTAAGGATACTTGGTTGTCTAACAAGCCAGGTACATACAATACGACGTTTGATGGTTCTAAAGCAACGGTTACTTACAAAGCAGGAGATACGACTATTTATATCCCAGGTTATGAAATGACTTTAGCTGAACGTGCAGCGAAGAAATACCAAGTTTTGGTTCCAAGTTTATATAACTACGCATTGTTCCCAACTTTGCAGAAGTTCTTCGATCCACTTCGTCCAGATATGACGTACGAAAATGGTTCTCGTGATTATTTTGTACACCGTTTAGCCGATACATATTTGATGTTAGCAGAAGCTCAATTCAAATTAGGAAAGCAAGCAGAAGCGGTAGCAGCAATCAATGCTGTACGTGTTCGTGCGGCGGCGGCTGGTAAAACAGAACAAATGAAAGTAACAGCGGTGGACATGAACTTAATCATGGAAGAACGTGCACGTGAGCTTGCTGGTGAGCAAACTCGTTGGATGGACTTAAAACGTTGGAAAAACTTAGTAGAGCGTGTTAAATTATACAATCCAGACGGAGCAGTGGGTGTTTCAGACAGACACTATGTTCGTCCAATTCCTCAAAAGCAAGTCGATCTATCTGAAAATGGTGGTTTCCCTCAAAATGCAGGATACTAAGATTAATTTGATTTCTTAATTTAGATTCCGAAGGTCAAATGGCCTTCGGAATTTTATTTAATAAGCATTATGAAAAAGATTTTCTCCTTGTTTTTAGGGCTCTGCAGTTTTGCTACCCTTGCACAGAACCTTCCTGTTTCTTTCAAGAATGGAAAAGCATCTGTTGATGTGTCAATAGGTGGTAAACCTTTCACTTCCTATTTCTTTCCAGGTCAAGATGTTCTTAAGAAAGCAGTATTGTTTCCTTTAATTTCTGCTCACGGAACAACGATTACGCGTGGTTATCCTATGGCACCTCGAGCGGGAGAGCGGGTTGATCACCCACACCATGTAGGTATGTGGTTGAATTATGAGGACGTTAATGGTTTTGACTATTGGAACAACTCCACTAACATTATTGCTTCTTTACAGAATCACAAGATGGGAACGATAGTTCATACCTCCATTGTGAAACAGGATGCAAAGAAAGGCTTATTAGAAGTAGCCGCTGATTGGATAGACAATGATGGTAAAGGCCAAAAAGTGTTACAAGAAAAAACGACCTATGTATTTTCTGGAACAGCTGATTCAAGAACAGTGGATCGCATTACAACATTAACGGCAGTGGCTGATCAAGTGCTATTTAAAGATGTAAAAGATGGTATGTTTGCTATTCGTGTTGCACGTCAATTAGAAATTCCTTCGAATAAACCGGATGTATTTACAGATGCGCACGGGGTTGAGACAAAAGTACCTGTAATGGACAATACGGGAGTTAATGGCGACTATTGGAGTTCTGAAGGTGTGAAAGGAGAGGCGGTTTGGAGTACGCGTGCTAAATGGATGAATTTGCATGGCGAAATGGATAATCATCCTATTTCAGTCACTATTTTCGATCATCCATCCAATGTTTCTTACCCAAGTTATTGGCATGCAAGAGGTTATGGTTTGTTTGCCGTTAATCCTTTGGGAGCTAAGGTATTTAGTAATGGTAAAGATGAGCGGAATTTGACATTGAAGAAAGGTGAATCTGTCACATTTAGATACCGCACATTGATTTCTGATCGTTTAAATTCGAAAGAGGAATTAGACAAAATTCAGGCGGAATTCGCTGCTGTGAAGTAATATTTAAGAAAATTCGCTTATTTTTGTAAGGTAAAGGGGGCTCTTGTAGCCCCTATTTTCTTTATTCTATGCAATTATCCTTTTTAGGAGCCGCTAGGCAAGTGACAGGCAGTATGTTCTTGTTACAATTAGAAGACGGCTATCAAATATTAATCGATTGTGGAACGGACATGGAGCGAAAGATCGACTTCGAAGAGCCGATAGAGCAAAAGTCTTTTTTCCCTTTTGATGCTTCCCTCATTAATTTAGTTGTTCTTACACATGCGCACATAGATCACTCGGGGAACATTCCTATGTTATACCGGGAAGGATATGAGGGCCAAATTCTATGCACACCTCCCACGGCAGATTTAGCAGAGCTTTTATTAATGGATTCGGCTAGTTTACATCTACGTCGTTTAAAAGCAGCGCAAGGTGAGAGTCGCAAGAAACACAAGCAAATGGATCGATTACTTCGAAAAGGGGATCTCTATCTGCAGAAAGATGTGGAGAATGCGTTGGATAACTTTGTGACTTTGCAGTTTAATCGCAAGTTTATCGTTTTTCCTGGTTTAGAAATCACTTTTGTGCCTGCTGGTCATTTATTAGGGGCGGCCCATGTTTTAATCTCTGTGACTGAGCAAGGTGAAACTAAAACGATAGGTTTTAGTGGTGATATTGGAAGGGCTAATTATCCTTTGCACATTGATCCTCAACCATTTCCTGAAGTGGATTATCTTGTGTGTGAAACAACCTATGGAAATCGTATTCATGAAGACAAAGAAAGTCCAATGGATGCTTTGGGAAGAGTCATTAAAGAAACTTGTATTGACCGTCCCGGTCGTTTAGTTATACCGGCCTTTTCTGTAGGTAGAACACAAGCGGTTCTATATACGCTTAATAAACTCATAGAAGAACGTAATTTTCCTGCCGTTCGCGTATTTACGGATAGTCCTATGGGTAGAAGTTCTACGAAAATTTATTCTAAATACTTATCCTATTTAAATCCGGAAGCACGCGAGTTTCATAGGGAAAATGATGAACTTTTTGATGTTGATAATTTAATTTTCCTACAAACGGAAAAGGAAAGTAGGGCTATAAAAGATTACCGTGAGCCTTGCATCATTATTTCGTCCTCAGGAATGATTTCTGGTGGTCGAGTAGAGCAGCATATAGCCGATAATATTTCCAACACCTATGCTACGATCCTGTTGATTGGTTACACGGCTGAGGGAACCTTAGGTAGACAATTATTAGCGGGTACAGATAGCATTGTAGTGAAAGATCGAGAGTACAAGGTAAATGCACAAATTCGTAAAATTGATGTGTTCTCTGGTCATGCAGATCAGACAGGACTTTTGGATTTTGTTAAACAGCAAAAGCCTACTAAATTAAAAAAAGTCTTTTTATCCCATGGAGAAGAAGAGAGTATGCTTGAATTCGCTTCTATTTTAAATGGATTGGGCTTTAATGAAGTTATTTTGCCTCAAAAGGAGGAGACTTTCGAGCTTTAATTTTATTTTTGTATTAAAATTTACGCCTTATGAAAACATTATTGGAATTTGAAAAGCCGATCGCTGAGTTAGAAGATAAATTGATTGAAATGCGTAAGCTTGCTTTAGAGAATAATGTCGATGTGACTGCTGCAGTAGCATCGTTGACTGATAAGATTTTAGAATTGAAAAAGGAAACATTTTCGAATTTGACACGTTGGCAACGTGTACAATTGTCTCGTCATCCTGACCGTCCGTATACTTTTGATTACATAGAGCATCTATGTGAAGAATTTATAGAAATTCATGGTGATCGTAATGTAGGTGATGATAAAGCCATGGTAGGTGGATTTGGAACTATTGATGGAGAATTTTCTGTCATGTTTATTGGTCAGCAAAAGGGACGTAATACGAAAGAACGTCAGTTCCGAAATTTTGGAATGCCTAATCCGGAAGGGTATAGAAAAGCACTTCGTTTAATGAAGATGGCTGAGAAGTTCAATAAACCTATAGTTTGCTTAATAGATACTCCGGGTGCATTTCCAGGTTTAGAAGCGGAAGAAAGAGGGCAGGGAGAAGCCATTGCACGCAATATTCGTGATATGTTTATGCTTAAAGTACCTGTTATCTGTGTTATCATTGGAGAAGGGGCTTCAGGGGGTGCATTAGGTATTGCAGTGGGTGATCGTGTATTAATGATGGAAAATACCTGGTATTCGGTGATTTCTCCCGAGTCTTGTTCTTCGATTTTATGGAGAAGTTGGAATTACAAAGAGCAAGCCGCAGAAGCTTTGAAATTAACAGCTAATGACATGTTAGCCAATAAATTAATAGACGGCATTATTCCGGAGCCTTTAGGAGGTGCGCATCTTCACCCTGAAGAAGCTGCTGCTACATTGAAAGAAGTACTTAAAAAAGAATTAGCTGTTCTTTCGGCTCTAGATCCAGCGACTCGTATTGCTCAACGTATCGATAAGTTTGGTGCCATGGGTGAGGTGATTGAGTAAGATGGCAGTTCCTAAAGCCATTATTTTTGATTTAGGTAATGTTTTATTACCCATTGACTTGTTGCTTACCTATGAGGCCTTTTCGTCGCATTCTACCTTAAGTGCATTAGAAATTGCATCTATCATTATAGATAAACAGTTATGGGTTCCTTATGAATCCGGTCAACAAACAGATGAAGAATTTAGAAAATATCTTCGTTCTCATCTTCGTTTAACTATTTCTGATGCGGATTTCGATCATGCTTTTTCTGCTTTATTATTAAATTTTCATGCAGGTGTTTATGAATGGATTGCTTCACTGAAATCTAAGTTTCATTTGATCCTTTTGAGTAATACTAGTTCGATACATGCGGAGCGATTTACGAAGGTCTCCTTAGGGCCTGAGGGTCAAAATTTATTTAGTCTTTTTCATCAGGTATATTATTCTTTTGAAATGGGGCTTGTTAAGCCAGATTTAGCGATTTATCAGCAGGTGTTGAATGAACAAGGTTTTTTAGCGGAAGAGGTATTGTTTTTTGATGATAATGTCGCTAATATTAATGCCGCTAAGTCATTAGGGATTACATCTTTTTTAGTGGATCCGAGTCGTTCCTTAAGCCAAATTCAAGAAATTTTAGATACGTATGTTAGTTAGTAGTCCTATTTTTGATGTGTTGTTTAAATTAGCTGGTTGGAAATTAGTGGGAGAGGTGCCGCGCGATTTAAAGAAGGCATTAGTGATTGTTTGTCCACATGCTACTTGGAAGGATTTTATTGTAGGATTAGGAGCCCGCTCCTTACTTCGAATGCCTATTCTGTTTTGGGGTAAAAAAGAACTTTTCGAAGGACCATTTGGCGGTATTTTTACCTGGTTAGGTGGTTATCCAGTGAATAGAGGAACAAAATCTAATTTAGTAGATTCGATTGTTGATATTTATAATTCTAAGGAATCCTTTTATGCTGTATTAGCACCAGAAGGTACACGTAAAGATGTTCAGGAGTTGAAAACGGGATTCTATTATATCGCAAATGGGGCGAAAGTACCTCTAATTATGATTGGATTTGACTTTGTGAATAAGGAAATTAAAATTAGAGAGCCTTACTATACAACAGGAGATTTTCAAAAAGATAAATTGGATATAGCTCGTTATTATCAAACTATTCCTGGTGTTCAAAAATCTTGGATTAAGAACTATTTAGCAGAAGCCGCTGAATAAATGAGTTCAGCCGTTTTTTTAGACGCTCCTGCGTTTCCTACTACTTTTTGTAACTCCTTATAATCGTTCTTCTGTTGTTGATAGGTCTTTCCCTTTTTTAATAAGTCTCGCATCCAAGCGGTCATGTGTTCAACAGAGAATTTTGCTTGAATTAATTCCGGTACAGCCAGTTTGTCTAAGATTATGTTAACGAGTGAGATGTATTTAATCTGGATGACAATTTTTGCCAAAGAATAAAAGACCCAGTCCGTTTTATAAACAACGATCTGTGGCGTATTTAATAAGGCTGCTTCTAAGGTTGCAGTGCCTGAGGTTACGATAGCCATCTCAGCTTGTTGTACTATATCGTATGTCTGATCGAATAGAACAGGGATGTTCGTTTGGTATAACTCTTTCCAATCTGATATTCCAGCAATGACAAATGATAAATCGGGATTCGTCTTAGCTAATTGTTCAAATAGGGGTAAGGCTGTTTTGATTTCTTGCTTTCGGCTTCCGGCTAATAGGGCAATATATTTTTGCCCCTTTAAGCTGAATTCTTCATTGGGTACAAAAGTTTGAATGGCATCTTGCAGCGGATTCCCCACATATGCTGTAGAAATGCCCGCATCGCTAAATAATTTCAGTTCAAAGGGGAAAATGACATAGAGGTGGTCGATCCACTTTTTAATTTCTTCTACACGCCCTTTATTCCAAGCCCAGACTTTAGGTGCAATATAGAAATGAGTTTGAAAACCTTTCTTCTTCGCAATTTTAGCTGCCTTTAAATTGAATCCACCGTAATCAATAAAGATGACAGCATCCGGCTGAAAGGCTTCAATTTGTTCCCCAAAAGTTTTGAATAGTCCTTTTAGGCGTTGGATATTTTGAATAACTCCTAATATGCCCATAATCGCGAGTTGATTATGGTGTATGAGAATTTCAGCCCCTTGGCTTTCCATGGAATCCCCACCCCAGGCTTTAATCAGAGCTTTATTATCCAGTTTTTTAATTTCCTGAATTAGATTTGATCCGTGAAGATCTCCTGATTTTTCTCCTGCTAGGATGAAGTATTTCATTCTTATTCTCCGAAGTATTCGACCGAATTTTTATTTGTTTCGATGAGATGAATTTTATGTAAAGTGGCAGAAGAAGACGTAGCTGCTATTTTAGGAGCTAAAATTTTCCAAAACTCCATTACTAAAATTTCACAACTAGCCAGTTTGCCAAACATAAAATCTACATCTAAATTAAGGTTTTTATGATCTACTTTATCAATAATTTCAGCCTTAATTAAATCGCCTAATTGCTTTAAATCATATACAAATCCAGTATCTGGGTCTGGAATCCCTTTCACTGTAACAATTAGTTCAAAGTTATGTCCATGCCAATTATTATTAGCACAAGGGCC
>JAGWUO010000192.1 GCA_028868395.1 Cytophagales bacterium
CTCCTTGGATATCAACGTAACCACATCAGGTGGTAAGAAAAAAATCATTCGGGTGGATGTGAATAAATCACACTCCCGTATGTCAGACAAGCCAGGAAATGTCATCATCGAAAAAATCGAAGGTGGTGCTGAAGGGGGTGCAGACAAGCGTGTCATTATTCGCCGTGGCGGACCAGGAATGGCTATGGCTCCTTCTGCTCCAGGTGCACACGCAGGTGATGCAAACGTAATGATCTTCCGTGGAGAAGGCGGCCCTGAAGGCTTAGAAAAAGAATTCAATATTCAATTGGATGGCCCTATGGGTGGTCCAGGTATGAAGCTAAAAGGCTTAAAGAAACTAAAGGAATTAGGCAAAGAAAAAGGTTCTAAAACCATTCAAGGTCTGTCAGGTAAGCAAAATCAACCATTCAATGGTAAGATCAATGTACGCTTTACCGCACCTACGAAAGGAAATGTGACAATTGCTGTTTCTGATGTCAATAGAAAAGAAATCGCGACGGAAACAGTAAAAGATTTCCAAGGCGATTACCTAGGTCAAATTGACTTAAAGAAAGCCGCCGCAGGCGTCTATTTCTTACGCGTAACGCAAGGAAATGATGGCGCTGTTAGAAGAGTAGAAGTAAAATAATCCGCTTGAGGTTTGAGAATGAAAAAGCCTGGAGATTTATTTCCAGGCTTTTTTTATTATTTCCCCATGTTGTAAAGAACAAAGGCATAGGAATCAGCCGTCAGTTCAATCAACTTCGCGGTGTTCGACGAACCGTGTCCACTGTTTGTATCGATTCGAATGATCATTGGTTTCGCAGCGGTATTCTTCTCTTGAAGCGTGGCTGCATATTTAAAAGAGTGAGCCGGAACCACGCGGTCATCGTGATCTGAGGTAAAGACCATCGTAGCGGGGTAATTCATCGCCTTAATATTGTGTAAAGGAGAATAGGCATACAATGCTTTGAATTCCTCTGCATTATCGCTGCTGCCATAATCCGCGACCCAGTTCCAACCGATGGTGAATTTTTGGAAACGTAGCATATCCATTACTCCCACTCCTGGCAAGGCTGCCGCGAACAAATCTGGACGTTGGTTAATCGCAGCACCTACTAATAATCCGCCATTGGAACGACCAGAAGCGGCTAAATAAGCTGGCGATGTATATTTCTCGCGAATCAAATATTCAGCCCCTGCAATGAAATCGTCAAACACATTCTGCTTCTTCAATTTCATTCCTGCCTCATGCCATTTCTCTCCATACTCGCTTCCGCCACGTAAATTCGCCACCACATAAATGCCTCCTTTTTCTAACCAAGGAATGAGGCTCGCAGAGAAAGATGGGGTAGAACTGATGTTAAATCCGCCATAACCGTATAAAATGGTCGGATTTTTACCATTCAATTGAATTCCTTTTTTGCTGACGATAAACATCGGAACTTGGGTGCCGTCTTTCGATGGATAGAATTTTTGAACGACGATATAATCGGTTGGATCAAAAGCCAAATTGGGCTTTTGAAAAACAGTCGATGTATTCGACGCTAAATCAAAACGGTAGATTGTGGGAGGAAAATTGAAGGAAGAATAGGTATAAAAGGTGAATTTATCTTCTTTCTCTCCCCCAAAACCGCTAGCATTTCCTAGGCCTGGCAAACGAACCGAACCTAACTCTTTTCCGTTGTAATCGTAGCTAATTACGCGCGATGTCACATCTTTTAAATAATTCAAGAATAATCGCTTTCCCACTGTATTGACCCCTTGCAAAGGCTCCGCTTTTTCCGCAACAATCGTTTTCCAGTTTGATTTTTCTGGATGCATCGGGTCTACACGAACAATTTTCTTATTGGGTGCACCTTCATTTGTCTCCAAAATCAATACGTCACCATCGTTATCCACTACGCTGAAATCATATTTACCCGGCTCCGCGATGATGGGCTTGAATTTCGTTTCCTTCTTAGCCGCATCCAAAATCCAAAGCGCATTCCCATCCAAGCCTTTACCGCGATCCGAAATCGTCAAGAACGCAAATCGCTCATCATCTGACGTACTTACCGTGTGGAAACGTTGTGGGTTTTTAGGATCATCATAGATCAATTGATCTTGGGATTGCGGGGTGCCTACCGTGTGAAACCACACTTGGTGATTCTCGTTTTTCGTACTTAATTCTTTTCCTTTACCTGGTTCAGGATAACGGGAATAGTAGAATCCATTGCCTTTCCAAGCCACGCCGCTCACTTTTACCCAGCTCAATTCGTCTGCCAAATTTTTACCGGTTTCCATATCTCGAACATAATAAGTTTGCCAGTCGCTGCCGCTCAAGCTTAATCCTACGCAGGCATATTTACCTGTTTTATCTAAAGAAAAAACCGTCAATCGAGTCGTTCCTTCTTTAGATAAGGTGTTCGGGTCGATCACTAACTCTGGTTTTCCATTCAGTCCTTTTTGGCGATACAAGACCGATTGGTTTTGCAAGCCGCTGTTTTTGTAGAAATAATACCATTCACCTTTGCGGGATGGCGCAGAGATTTTCTCATAATTGCTGAGTGCTTCGATACGCTTTTTGAACTCATCGCGCAAGGGGATTTGGTTTAAATAACCGAAGCTAACTTCGTTTTGCGCCTTCACCCAAGCCTTCGTTTCCTCACTATTATCATCTTCTAGCCAGCGGTAAGGATCCGCCACCTGCGTTCCATGGTAATTATCGACGTGATCGATTTTCTTCGTTTGAGGGTATTTCATTTGGGCCAAAGCACTAGCAGAAATAAACATCATTCCTGCGATGAACATTTTTCTTGTTGACATAGGTGTAGATTAAAAGAGAGTTCCCGTCTGCGCTTTAGGGGTAATTCCCACGTGGCGGTAGGCTTTTTCCGTGGCCTCCCGTCCGCGCGAGGTGCGCTTCAAGAATCCTTCTTGTATTAAAAATGGTTCGTAAACTTCTTCTATGGTTTCTGCCTCCTCGCCGCAGGCAGTGGCAATCGTCGTTAGGCCTACCGGGCCTCCCTTGAATTTCTCAATGATGGTTAATAGAATTCGATTGTCCATATCGTCAAGGCCATTTTGGTCTACATCCAAGGCATTCAGGGCAATCTCAGCGATTTTAACATCGATGGAACCGTTGCCTTTCATTTGTGCGAAGTCGCGTGTACGACGCAATAAATTATTCGCAATACGCGGCGTACCACGGCTGCGTCTCGCAATTTCGTAGGCCCCTGATTCGTCGATAGGCATATCCAAAATGGAGGCAGAACGCTTCACGATTTTGGTTAATAAAGCAGCATCGTAATATTCTAAGCGGGCATTAATCCCAAAACGTGCGCGTAATGGCGAGGTCAATAACCCCGCTCTCGTAGTCGCTCCGATTAAGGTAAATGGATTCAATCCAATCTGAATGCTACGCGCATTCGGTCCTGAATCCAACATAATATCAATTTTGTAATCCTCCATCGCCGAATACAAATATTCCTCTACGATCGGATTCAAGCGATGAATTTCATCAATAAATAAAACGTCGTAAGGTTGCAAATTCGTCAACAAACCGGCTAAATCAGAGGGTTTATCGAGAACCGGTCCGGACGATATCTTTAAACTAGACCCCAATTCATTCGCGATAATGTGTGATAAGGTGGTCTTTCCTAAACCCGGAGGGCCATGTAATAAAACGTGATCCAATGCTTCCTCGCG
>JAGWUO010000193.1 GCA_028868395.1 Cytophagales bacterium
AAGTGTTCAATTAGAGCAGCTAATTATTTTAGGCGGTAAGCGTAAAGCGCAGATGGACCTGGCTAAAACCTCCACTCAAATGGCAGAGTTAGCCCTTCAGGATCTGTTACGCCAATTGAAATTCCAATTGCATACGGGGCTATTTCTGTTAAGTCAAAAGCAGTTATTGATTAGCAAATACGACAAACAGCTGAGCCTGTTAGATGAGATTGTTTCGGCCTATGAAAAGCAGGTGCCTAAGGGGAATATTCCGTTGAAAGACCTCGTTCGTTTGAAAGGAGTTTACTTGAATCTAAGTAATGAACGCGCGGCCATTTATGGAGATTATTTTGACCAAATGACCAAAGTTCAAACCTTATTACAAACCAAGAAAATTGTATCTCCTATCGTCTCTGATGCAGAGATTAGGGCCTTTGTTCTGCCGGTCAATGTGGAGGATTTATACCAAGAAGCGATAGCGAATCGGCCGGATTTATTGATGAGTCAGAAGGACTTGGTTTTCGCACAGCAATATTTCTCCTTACAACAGAAATTAGCTAAACCAGACATCACCTTGTTTGCCTCGTACGATCAACGAGGTGGAGCCTTTCAACGTCAAGTTAACTTGGGATTTGCGGTTCCTCTGATGTTTTGGAATAAAAATCAAGGCAATATAAAAACCGCACAAGCGCAAATTCAGTCAAAGAATTTTGAATACGAAGGTTTGAAAAGCCAGGTTTTAGCGGAAGTGAACGGAACGTATTTACAATACCAACAAACGGTTAAGGAATACATGAAGAATTCAAAATTGTATAATGATGACTTTGAAATAACATTAAAAGGGATGTCCGATAATTTCCAAAAAGGGAATGTCAGTGTCCTCGAATTCGTCGATTTCTTCGAGTCCTATAACAATGCCTTATCGGAAATGGCGCGAACGAAAATTCAGCTAGCCACTTCCATCGAACAAATCAAATTAAGCACAGGGAAAGAACAATTTTAAATATGAAAAACAATACCATAGTCCTATTAGCCGCGCTTTTTTTAGCAAGCGCTTGTACGAAAGAAAAAAAGGAAACAGAACAAGCATCTGCTTTTCGGTTAAGTGATACGATGCTCGCAAAATGCGAATTTTATACAGCGGATGAGAAAGAGGTGAAGAATGAATTAAGGCTTTTTGGCAAGATTCAAGCAGATAATAATAAGCAAGCACATGTTTATTCGATTGTAGGGGGGAACGTGATTAAAATAAATGTGGAGCTAGGCGACTACGTTCAAAAAGGGCAAGTTCTAGCCGTCGTTCGAAGCGGGGAAGTAGCGGCCTACGAACGGGATCGTTTGGATGCTTACGGTGACGTGGCAGTGGCAGAAAAAAACGTGCAAGTGGCGAAAGATTTATTCAAAGGGAAATTGTCATCCGAAAAAGACGTGATTGCTGCACAGCGAGAGCTGGAAAGACAGCAAGCAGAATTAGCGCGCATTAATGAGGTATTCAGTATCTACAACTTGAAGAAGGGCTCTTTATACAATATCACGGCGTCTATGAGCGGTTTTATTGTCCAAAAAGACATCAATATCAACGAGCAAATTAGAGCGGATAAATCGGACGTTTTGTTCTCGATTGCGGAGATCAATGAAGTTTGGGCGATGGCAAATGTGAATGAAAGTGATATTCCCCGCGTAAAAGAAGGATTTGACGCCTCTGTTTCCACTTTAAGTTACCCAGACGAAATCTATAAAGGCAAGATCGACAAAATCTTCACAGAGATTGACCCAGATACGAAAGCGATGAAAGTACGCGTTCGCATTCCTAATGCGAATTACAAATTAAAACCGGAGATGAATGCGACGGTGAATGTGGCTTATTCGGAACACGAACAAATGATTGCGGTTCCCTCTTCATCGGTCATTTTTGATAAGAGTAAAAACTGGGTGATGATTTTCAAAGACCGGTCCAATATAGAAACGCGTTTAGTGGAAGTTTACCGCCAATTAGGGGATGTGACTTATATCAGCTCAGGCCTTGCGAAAGGCGACAAAGTAATCTCTAAAAACGGGATGTTAATTTACGATGCGCTCAATGACTAAGTGGCTTGCTTTTCTTTTAGTACCCTTTGTAGGATATAGTCAATCGGATTCGACTTCGTCTAAATACAGCCTTCATTTTCAGCAAACGGCTATTTACCAGTACCACGACGCGTTCAATGCGCGGTATTCTGGAGACAATAGTTTGCAAAATGTGGAGGAAGGGGCGATGTCGCTAACTTCGACATTGTTCTTTGATATGCCTCTTTGGAAAGGGGCAAATTTTACTTTTAATCCGGAGTTATCTGGTGGAAAAGGTTTGTCGCAGGCTAAAGGTCTAGGGGGATTTACCAATGGGGAAACGTTCCGAATAGGGAATCCGGAACCGGTGGTTTACCTGGCTCGTTTGTTTATCAGTCAGGATTTTGATTTAAAGAAGGATCGGAATTTGAAAGTGGTGCTAGGGAAATTTGGCCTGGCAGATTATTTTGATTTCAATACCTATTCGCATGACCCTCGGGCACATTTTATGAACTGGTCCTTAATGGCGCAAGGTAGCTGGGATTATGCGGCAAATACGAGAGGCTATACCTCTGGTATTTATGCGGAATACCGTCAGCCAAAATTCTCACTGCGGGGTTCCTTTACTGCGGTTCCTACCTCGGCAAATGGGCCAGATTTGGACTATCAATATGATCAGGCAAATGGAATCAATGTGGAATTCGAAAAGCCGTTTAAGGTAAATGAAACCTATTCCGGTGTTATTCGATTGCTAGCTTTTCAGAATCGAGCAGGCATGGGAAATTATGACCAGGCAAACGCAGTTTCGCAGGGGGCGAAGCCAGATATTACGGCAAGTCGTAGTCCGTTTCGGACAAAGAGAGGTTGGGGAATTAATGCCGAATTAACACACAGTGACCTTTGGGGGGCTTTTGCGCGTGTGGGTTGGAATGATGGGAAGAACGAGACATGGGCCTTTACGGAGATCGACGCAGCGGCATCTCTAGGGTTTCATTTTTGGGGTAAACTATGGAAGAGACCGCGCGATTTCGCGGGAATTGCTTGGGTTTCTAACGGCCTTTCTGACTCGCATCAAACCTACCAAAAACTGGGAGGCAACGGATTCATGATTGGGGACGGTAATCTCAATTATGGCCAAGAGGGCATATTGGAAGCTTTTTATTCGTTTGAAATGCCTAACACTCGCGTAACACTTTCACCTGATTTTCAATATGTAGTGAATCCAGGATACAATAAAGATAGAGGGCCCGTGGCAGTTTGGGCAATCAGAGTACACACCGAATTTTAACAGATTAAGATGAATAAATTCATTAAAAACTTACTAGCCTTTTCACTCAAGAATAAGTTCTTTACTTTTTTCTGGGTGAGTATTTTGACCCTTGGGGGGATCATTAGCTATGTGAATATTCCAATCGAGGCATTCCCTGATGTAACCAATACACAGATTATTGTGGTGACGGAATGGAATGGTCGAAGCGCGGAAGAAGTCGAACGTTTCGTCACGACACCTATCGAAATCGCCATGAATTCAGTACAGCGTAAAACGAATGTGCGCAGTATCACGATGTTTGGGCTTTCGGTTATTAAGGTCATTTTCGAAGACGATGTAGAGGATTT
>JAGWUO010000194.1 GCA_028868395.1 Cytophagales bacterium
GCATGTCGAATCCGCCAGCGCATTCTTTGTTCTAAGAAATTAGACTGTTGTGTCTTCCGAAAATAATAATTGAAATGATGCACCGGGATATCTAGGTTAGCAGATAACTGAGCTAACGAAAAAGTAGATTTTAAAAAGGGTTTATACTCCTCTAAATACAAATCTAATTTTGTCTCAATTTCTACTAATTTCTCTGCGGACAATTCGTAGTTCGGAATTTTCAGTTTAGCCTCCCGTTCAGCACTGATGTAAGGAGCGTATAAAAATTCCGGAAAATAAAAGACACTCAAAGAAAGCACTAAATAAGAACCCAGTCCCAAGTAATTCCATGGAGAATTCCCTTGATACGTTAATTTAAAAGGGGTACTACTGGGCAGGATTAAAAAGAAATAAGCCAAGAAGATGATCAATATAATTTGCACAAATAAGAAACCGGGAATCCAATAATGCAAGATGAAGTTTTTTTCATTCCGAGGACGTTGGCGAAAATAGAATTTGCAACTATAAAAAAGATAGACACTACTCAGTAACAACTTAACATAAAAATGAAAACGCGCAGAGAAGAAAAATCCCAACTGCTGTTTTACCAACTCATGAATATCGAATTTAATTAACTCCGCAATCAGTATTTTATGGGCAAAAGAAGTTAAAGAATAGGGCAACATATCCAATAATTGAATGAAAAAGGGGATGAGATGCAGTATATCTTTAGGACGTAATAAAGCATTTTCTTGTAACATCCCACGCACATAGAAATAGGCCAAAGGATAAAGCAAATAAAAAAAAGCATCAAAATTACCGAAAAGGACAGCTACAATTTCCACGTGCCATTCAACAAATAGGCAGTAATGAAGTAGCGTGAATAAACCAAAAATAAGAAAATAGAAAAAGAGGAAACGCTTCGGACTTTTAAAGAAAGGTCCGGAGGATTTTAACAGTAAAAGCAGGATAATGAAAAAGCTCATGAACACAGCAAGACTGTGTCCAAACTTATAAATTTCGTGCATTAAAATGGTTAGGTATGAGTGGTTACAGGTATTCTAACGAATGTACAAAAATACCCCCATAATCAATCAACCCGCCACGTATTTAATCAGGGGTATTTTCCGTAATACCCAAACGATTCCTCCCGAAATCAACAAACATGCCAGTGCGGTCAATGGCACCGCGATACTTGGGTGAAGCATTTCACCGTAAACACCCGCTTTGGCCAAATAAAACAACACGATAATATGTACTAAATAGATGCCATAGCTATGTGAACTCACCCAATCACGAAAAGGAGTCAGAATGCGAATATCAAGATTTTGGTACCTGAAAAACAAAAATAAACCTGCTGTGGCTAAAACAACGCTGGGCGAAAAATTAGCATAAAGTAAACCATAAAACTTTCCGCTCTTTGCTGTAAAGTAATAGGAACCAAGCATTGTCCAGAGGGTCCCTAAAACAAAAATAGCCAAAGCCTTTCCTTTAATTCCGGAAGTGAACTCCTTCGTACTCAAGTAATAACCCAGTACTAAATAGCCTACATAGCCCGTAAAATCCGTTAATGCGACTGGTATCTTCAGATACGGAAAATGAGGATTATTGAACAAAATTGTCAAACCCCACATACCCAAAAAATACTGAATATGCGATTCCGGAGCAGACCTAATCCAACGACCAATGATGGGTATGAATAAATAAATGCCCACGATCATGTAGATATACCAAAAATGGTAAGACGCGCCGTTAAAATATTGCTCTCCCAGCCAAGTCAATCCATCGGTAAACCCAAAAGCCTTCCCGCGCAATCGTACCTGCCAGTTAAAAACAGAGAAAATCAAATTGTAAAAGAGAAATGGCAAAATAATGCGCATAAAACTCTTCTTCAAAAAAGGGCCAATCGCTTCTTCGCGTGGCAACAATAATGCCCCAGATAACATCACAAAAATGGGCACCACATAGCGATACCCCCCATTGTACAGATTTGCAAACCACCAATAATCAGCTGGCACCTTCGTAAATCGAAACAAAATTGTCGCCGAGGCGTGAATTAAAATCACCCCTATGGTTGCATTTACACGAAGGTTATCTAACCACGTTATTTTCATCTAGTTAAACGGCTGTTTGTAATGACGTTTCTTAGTCGCCGCATAAATGGCATTCGCTATGGAACCGCCAGTGGGTGGCAACGCTGGTTCGCCTAATCCAGTAGGGGCAATTCCATTATTCACAAAGTGTGCATCGATCACTGGAATTTCATTTCCGCGAATCATCCGGTAGGCATTGAAATTGGCAGGACTGGCTACCCCTTTTTGGAAATTTAATTTAGCAAATAGGGCGTGACCCATTCCATCGATGATGGCTCCTTTGACTTGATTTTCTGCGCCACTTAAGTTAACTACCTCGCCACAATCAGTCACTGCGGTCACTTTCGTGACTTTCGGTTTACCTTTTTCGACTTTGACTTCTGCGATTTGCGCGACATAGGATAAGTGAGAATAGTAGACGCTAAATCCTTGGTGAACACCTGGTTTCTTCTTCCATTGTGCCTTTTCGGCTACTTGTTTGATTACTTCTTCAAAGCGGGCCGGCTCATAGGTTATTTTGCCTACAGGTTTTGTTTTTACTTTTTCCAAAAGGTCTAAACGCATCTGAATCGGATCTTTTCCCGCCGCCTCTGCCACCTCATCTAAAAAGGCTTGTTCTGCAAATCCCAAGAAATTCGTGATAGGCGCGCGCCATGGCCCTGTGGTTACGGCAGATTTTTGGTCAATGGATTCAATTAACACATTTTCAATAGCACCCACTGGGAAATTATCTTGACGCGTTGAATTACCCGCATTTAGGCCCACGCCTCTTAAGGCAAAGGCAATTATTTCACCATTTTTATCTAGCCCAGCTTTAAAACGATAACGGGCTGCCGGACGGTAGGTCCCTCCTGTCATATCGTCTTCTCTGGTCCACATAACCAAAACAGGTTTCTTGATGATGCTCGACAATTCTGCCGCCTCTAGCACAAAATCATTGCTTAGGCGACGGCCAAAACCTCCACCCATTTTGGACAATTCCACTTGAATTTTATCCACCGGAATTTTCAATAAATCCGAAACGGCTTTTTGAGCTGGCTGTGGAACTTGAGTCGGTCCCGCCAATAAAACAGCATCCGACTTTACGTCTGCGAAAAAATTCATCGGTTCCATCGGACTATGAGAGATGAAAGGGCATTCGTAAGTCGCTTCGATTACTTTAGCAGCTGAGGCGATGGCAGCAGCAAAATCACCGTCTTTACGCATCACCTGTGCCTTATCAGATTTCATTCCTTCGTCGAACCATTTAGCATGCGTATCGTTACTTTCCAAAGGCGCATCTGAACCATAATCACAGGTCAAACTTGCCCGAGCTTGCAAAATGGCATAGGTTGTTTCTCCCACGATGGCCACTTTGTTTTTGAACGAAACCACCTCTAAAATCCCTGGCATTTTTTTCACATCCTCCGCAGAGAACGATT
Source organism: Cytophagales bacterium (assembly GCA_028868395.1). Next base: position 3,494 of record JAGWUO010000194.1, read on the forward strand.
TCAAGGTAGCACCAAAAGGTGGACGCACGATTTGGGCAAAAACCATCCCTGGTTTGCGGATATCGATACCAAATAAAGGCTTACCTGTTACTACATTTTTATTATCAACGCCTTTAACGCGCGTTCCAATAATCTTATA
>JAGWUO010000006.1 GCA_028868395.1 Cytophagales bacterium
GATTTCCGATGTTCACTGGCTGTGCATAATCGCTTAATAAGAGGCGATAAATGCCTTCGACTAAATCGTCTACGTAACAGAAAGAACGAGTCTGAGAACCATCTCCAAACATAGTTAAATCCTCGCCTCGCAAGGCTTGGCCAATAAACGCAGGTAACACACGACCATCATTTAGTCGCATGCGTGGTCCATAGGTATTGAATATGCGAACGATACGTGTTTCTAAGCCATGGTACGTATGATAAGCCATGGTCATGGCTTCTTGAAATCGTTTCGCCTCGTCATAAACGCCACGCGGTCCCACAGGATTTACATTACCCCAATATTCTTCCGGTTGTGGATGCACGTTAGGGTCGCCGTAAACTTCGGATGTGGAAGCGATCAAAACGCGCGCCTTTTTCACACGGGCTAAACCTAAGCAATTATGGATTCCAAGAGACCCTACCTTTAATGTTTGGATCGGAATCTTCAAATAATCGATAGGGGAGGCTGGAGAGGCAAAGTGTAGGATATAATCCAAATCGCCTGGAACGTGGATGAACTTGGAAACATCGTGGTGGTAGAACTCAAAGTGTTCTAATTTGAACAAATGTTCAATGTTTTTTAGATCGCCCGTGATTAAATTATCCATGGCGATAACGTGGTAACCCTCTTTAATAAAGCGATCACATAGATGAGATCCTAGAAATCCAGCTCCGCCGGTTATTAAAACTCTTTTCATATTAGTGTATGGTTTGGCGGCCGATAGAATAATAGGTATAACCTAATTCTTGCATTTGGTTTAATTCGTATAAATTTCTGCCGTCAAAAATGACTTTATTCTTTAATAAACTATCCATTCGATCAAAATCTGGCGTTCTGAATTGAGGCCATTCTGTCACGATAAGAAGAGCATCAGCGCCTTCCAGTGCTTCGTAGGGATTTTTCGTGAAAGTGATTTTATCTCCCATTAATTGCTTAACATGTCCCATTGCTTCCGGGTCATAGGCACTTACGGATGCGCCTAATTCAAGCAACGCATCGATATTGTACAAAGCAGGAGCCTCCCGGATATCATCCGTGTAGGGTTTGAAGGCTAAACCCCACATCGCAATTTTCTTTCCGGCTAAGTCGCCTTTAAAGTGTTTTGCTAGGTGAGGAATGAGTTTTGTTTTTTGGCTTTCATTTACTCTCATCACTGAGTCCAAAATCTTAAACTCATAATCGTTCTCTGCCGAAGTTTTTGCTAATGCTTGCACGTCTTTAGGGAAGCAACTTCCTCCATAACCGATACCAGCAAATAAGAAGCGTTTACCGATTCGAGAATCAGTTCCGATTCCCTTGCGTACCTCATCCACATTCGCTCCTACCAATTCACACAGGTTCGCGATCTCGTTCATGAAGGTGATTTTGGTAGCTAAAAAGGCATTGGCTGCGTATTTAGTTAACTCTGCAGAACGCTCATCCATAAAGATGATTGGATTTCCTTGGCGAACTAAAGGCGCATATAAACGGGACATTAAGTCTTTTGCTCGATCAGATTGAGTGCCTATCACGACACGATCAGGCTTCATGAAATCCTCTACCGCCACGCCTTCGCGTAGGAATTCCGGATTGGAAACTACGTCGAATTCGACTGTGGCATTTTGCGCAATAGCTGCTCTTACTTTATCCGATGTTCCCACCGGAACGGTACTTTTATCGATAATGACCGTATAATCAGATAAAATAGGGCCTAAATCGTTTGCTACTTGAAGGATGTATTTTAAGTCGGCTGAACCATCTGCCCCTGGAGGGGTAGGGAGGGCTAAGAAAATAACTTTTGCCCCTTCAATACCCTCTTTCAAGGAAGTGGTGAAGTGAAGGCGTCCTTCTTGGGTATTTCTTTGGAATAAATCATCTAATCCAGGCTCGTAAATGGGAATTTTCCCAGCCTGCATTTGCTGTACTTTTTCTTGATTGATGTCTACGCAGGTCACCTGGTTTCCCGTTTCCGCGAAACAAGTTCCAGTCACTAATCCTACGTATCCAGTTCCTACAACGGCTATTTTCATATAATTACTGTATTACTTTTCCGATACTTCCCGTCGGTTCACTGATTTTTAACCAATTTGCTAAGGTGCTTGAAATATCGCTAATGTTTGTTCTTACGCTTATTTCTCTTGGCTTTACGTTCCAGCCAAAGAATAATAGTGGAACGTGCGTGTCATAGGCATATATTGTGCTATGAGAAGCCCCAGTTTTATAACCTGAAACCCACTGCGGTCTTAATAAATACATAAAATCACCACTTCTGGCTTGGTTATATCCATTGGTTAAGATTTCTCGGTAAATCGCTGGAATAGGGCTTAATCCCACTTCTCGCATGTTGATAAATTCAGCGACTCCGGCTTGGCTTTTGAACGTTTTCTCCAAAATTTTTCCCACCACCTCTTTCGAAATTCGCAATCTATCCATGTTAGCGTGATTCAAGTAGATTTGGTTGTTTTCCACTCCCACAATTAGGTTAACATCGCCAAACTCTTTTCTTAATGCTTCTTTGGCTTCCGTCACCGCTTTCTCTGTTTCAAATGTTCCACCAGGCATTCGTTTGCTCTTCAGGTAATGTTGATTGTCCGCTACAGCATGATCTGCCGTTAAGAAAACGAGGTATTGATTCTTGCCAATTTTGGCATCTAAATAATCTAAAATTTCTGAAATGTCTTTATCTAGACGTAAATAGGTATCTTCTACTTCGATGGATTGTGGTCCAAAAGCATGACCCACATAATCCGTCGACGAAAAACTTAACGCTAAGAAATCGGTTGTTCCATTCTTACCCAATTTCTCTTCATCGAGTGCCTTCAACGCAAATTCTTTCAACAAACTGTTGCCATATGGAGTTTTGCGAAAGCCCTCTAGCATATTCTTTCCTTTTAAATCGTGAGGGAAAGTGGGTGTTTTTTCATCCCCAATCTTGCCTTCATAGGGGCTGTCATCTTCCGCTGATCGTGTGTAAGTGGCGATAGGATACAGGGTATTCCAGCCTTGATTCAGGTATTTTTGTGGTCTACCCTCTAAATTGAATTTTTGTACCCAAGTGGGTAATTCTTTCATATAAAAGGTAGATGAAATCCAGTAACCATCGGCTGAATCATACCAATAGGAGGCATCCGCAGTGTGTCCTCCAGGGATGATTGAACCTCGATCTTTCAAGGATATAGCAATCGTTTTTGACTTGTAATTCTGAGCCATCTTTAATTGATCTGTGATGGTAGAGGTAAAAAGATTGCGTGGAGACATCATTCCTGCCTTGCTTTTACTGCCTACTGTTTGAACAGTAGAGTCATCTACGCAGTATACTTTTTTGCCAGATGCTACATCAATCCAATCATTTTCAACAATTCCGTGTATGGCAGGTACGGATCCGGTATAAACACTTGCGTGCCCGGCTGCCGTGACTGTGGGCGCATAGTTGTAATGGTTATCGGTGCAATTGATTCCCTCCTTCATAAGCCTTTTAAAGCCTTTGTCTGAATAACGGTCGTAGTATTTGTATAGGTATTCGTAGCGCATTTGGTCTACGACTATTCCTACGACTAAGGCAGGTCTTTTCTGTGCCAATGAAGGCAATGACAGTAGTCCTAAGAAAATGAAAAGTACTTTTTTCATAAATAAGGGGGGAATTCGTTTAAGATTTTTGTTGAATGATGTAGTATAATATTTTGTAAGCCATTCGTAATAACAAGGTACTCAGCTTGCTGTATTTTCTGATATTGGCTGATTTGTTGTAAGGTATTTAAATTAATGTCTACGTGAGGTGCTTTGCATTCAATCAGCATAAAAACCTCGCCGCTGTTCTTGAATAGTCGAATATCAGTTCTTCTATTTAATTGATCCACCTTCATGCTTCCTTCAATTTGAAAAAGTGACGCAGGGTATTTCAATTCATTCACTAAATAATGTAAGCAATGCTGCCTAACCCATTCTTCAGGCGTAAGCAATCGATATTTCTTAGTGATCTCTTCAAAAATATACAATTTTCCTTCCTTTTTCTTTACTTTGTGTGAATAGGCAGGAAAGACTAAGTTTAATTCTGGAGATGTGATCATCTTTATCAATATTAGCTCTAAATTAATCTTTTTGCTTAATTAATTCATCACAAAGGAGTGTATAAATATGAAAACGAAAGAGGAAATAGTACAGAATTGGTTACCCCGCTACACAGGAACGAATACGGAGGATTTTGGACAGTATATCTTGTTAACCAATTTCAAGAATTATGTGGATATGTTTGCGGAGAAATTTGGTGTAGATATAAAAGGCCATGATCGTCCAATGCAGACCGCTACGGCACATAATATTACCATTATTAATTTTGGGATGGGTTCACCCATGGCCGCTACTGTGATGGATATTTTATCAGCCATAAGCCCTAAAGCAGTGTTGTTTTTAGGCAAATGTGGTGGTTTGAAAAAGAATCTTTCACTGGGAGACCTAATACTTCCCATTGCTGCGGTAAGAGGAGAAGGAACATCGGATGAATATATGCCTAAAGAAATTCCGGCATTGCCATCGTTCCGCTTGCAGCGTGCGGTTTCTTCGATGATCAAGAAACATGAGTTAGATTATTGGACAGGCTTAATCTACACGACTAATCGGCGTGTATGGGAACATGATGAAACATTTAAAACCTATTTGTCAGATATTCGGGCGATGGGAATCGATATGGAGACAGCCACGATTTTTACGGTAGGTTTTAAAAACAAAATCCCTCACGGAGCCCTATTGTTAGTGTCAGATAATCCCATGACTCCAGATGGCGTTAAAACAGACGCTAGTGATAAAAAGGTGACCGCTAATTTTGTGGAAAAGCATCTACAAATTGGAATAGATTCCCTCGAAGAATTAGCGAATTCTGGAGAGTCTGTAAAGCACTTACGTTTTGATTAAATAAAAAGGCCTTCTGTACGGAAGGCCTTTTTTATTAGTTACAATAATCTCGAATCACATGGTAGGCGCCGGCGTAACCAAGTTCACCCGCTTTACTTAAATCCAAGCAGCCTGAATTATCGTTTAAAGCCAGTTTGATGATGCCTCGTATGAAATAGGCTTCTGCCATTTTGCTATTTAATTCGATGGCATTATTGCAATCTTGAATGGCATTGCGTTGGTCCCCTAAACTAGATTTGGCGATACCACGTTGGAAATAGGCCTCAGCGTAGGTAGGTTGGAAGGAGATAGCTCGGTTATAGTCATCGATGGCACTTTTCGGATCACCCGATTTTACTTTGGCTAATCCACGGTGGAAGAATACCTCTGCTCTTCCGGCACTCATATCGCTCATTTTTGTTTTATCAACTAAACCATTGCGCAGTTCGTCTAATTGAATTTTGCCTAATTTGGCCGTATAAAGGATTTTAGCATTTTCATTATTCCCAAATTCAATAGCTTTAGTAAAATCTTCCATCGCTGCCCGTTGATCACCTAATTTTGCTTTGACAAATCCACGGCCATACATTGCCTCGATATTCTCAGGATCTAATTCCAGTGCTTTATTGAAGTCTTCTAGTGCTCCTTTCTCTCCATTTTCACCTCGGTAATTTTCTAATTGAGCTTTGCATAAGCCAGAATAATACCAATCTTCTGATTTTTCCGGGCTCAATTTTAATACTTCCGTAAAATCTGCAAGTGCGCCCTTGAAGTCTGCTATTTTCATCTTAGCGAAGGCGCGGCCAGCAAGGTAATTGGTGCGCTTTGGCGTTATTTCGATGGCTTTATTGAAGTCTTCTATACTACCTGCGTAATCGCCTAATTTTGATTTGCTGTCCGCTCTGACAGCTAAGGTAGGGGCATAATCAGGGAGTAATTCGAGTGATTTGTTGAAATCAGCGATCGCGCCACGGTAGTTTTCTAATTTGTTTTTAGAAATCCCTCTGCTTAAATAGGCGGTTCCTTCTAATGGATTTAAACGTATCGCTTCGTTGTAATCTTGAATGGCTAATGGATGGTTGTCTTGCTTACTGTAGCTTTGTCCACGGGCAATGAAAGCTTCGAAGTAATTCGGTTTTAATTCGAGCGCTTTGTTGAAGTCCAAAATAGCTCCTTGAAAATCCTTTAAATTATATTTAGCAAAACCGCGGTTGTAAAAAGCAATGGGATTCGGATTAGCTGCTGTTTTCTCGATTTCCAGGCTGAAGTTGCGCAAAGCATCTGCGTAATTCCCCGTTTTATTCTGGTTTAAACCAATTTCTAAATGATTGATCTCAGCTGTTTGTGCTGATAACGAGAAATGGCAAGCCAAGATGGCGAAGGCTAAAATGCCCACTTTGAATTTCATAGCAACTTATTTTTTTGTAAAAATAAGCGAAATTAATGGCTTGTTAAAATTTGAATACCTCCAAAAACTAGGATCAAAAACAGCGTTCTCAAGGCCGTTTTTTTCAAATATGGATCGATTTGTTCGGAAGTCATTCCAGAGTGTAGTTCTCGGAATAGTTGTATAATGGGATAAACACCCACCAGAAGTAATTGTTGATTTATGCCTATTTTAATTCCAGCGACTAATGGATAGGCATAGAAGCATGAAATGGCGATTAAATAGAGTGTTTTTTGGTAATAGAAACCGAATGTTTTGCCTATTCGTACAGGAATTGAATTTTTGCCCGTTTTGATATCATTTTCGATGTCTCGCAAATTATTTAAATTCAAAACTGCCACTGATAATAATCCACACCCAGATGCAGGCAAGAAAATAGCATAATCTAAAGTATAGGTCTGTAAATAATAGGTCCCCACGGTTCCGATCAGCCCGAAAAATAGAAATACCGATAGGTCTCCTAATCCCATATAACCATAAGGTCTTTTCCCTACCGTATAGGCAATGGCGGCAGCGATAGCGCCTAGTCCCAAGCCTAAAAAAGTGCCCCATACTTCGATCGATGCATTTTTAAGGCCAAAATACAGCAAGGCTATCCCGCAAATAAAAGAAAGAACCGCTGTCACTATAACAGCAGTTCTCATCTCTTGTTGACTTATTTTTCCAGTTTGAACAGCTCTTAAGGCTACTTTGCGATCCGCATTATCCACTCCATTAGAGAAGTCACCTAGGTCATTCGCAAAGTTGGAAAGAATTTGCAATAAAAGGGTAGTTAGCGTGGCTAATAGGGCAATTAGGAAATCGAATTTCCCGGAAGCATAGGCTAAAAAATTGCCTAATAAAATACTTCCAACAGCTAGCGGTAAGGTTCTAGGTCTTGCCGCGTCCACCCATCTATTCATATTACTTACCAATTGCAGCTAAAAATTCTGGGCTATTAGGTTTGATACCTGAAGCAAAGAAATTTTGCAACTCGCCTTTTTCATTGATGACGTATTTGCAGAAGTTCCAGCTTGGTTCTTTCTCGTTCCAGCCATTTTTCGATTTGTCCGAAAGCCATTGGTATAATTCACATTTTCCAGATCCTTTCACTACGACTTTTTCCATCATTTGGAAAGATACGCCATAATTCAAAGAACAGAAGGAAGATATTTCTGCATTTGTGCCTGGCTCTTGACCACCAAATTCATTAGCAGGGAAACCTAAAATCACGATGTCCTTATTTTCTTTGTGAAATTTTTCCCAATCAGCATATTGTGGAGTATACCCACATTTAGACGCCGTGTTCAATACGATAATTTTCTTTCCTTTGAATTGAGAGAAATCAATTTCTTTTCCATCAATTCCTTTCATCTTGAAGGAATAGAAGTTCGTAGTCGCTGCGGAGATTTCCATTTTTTCTGGTCTGTTTAAGACTGTTTTTTGGGTGAATGGGAGGGCCAAAGCCGTTAATAACGATCCGATTTTCATAAAACTTGCGATCATAATGATGATTATTAAAAGGGTGAGGTAAAGGTATTTACGTTTCAAATTACATTCTATTAGGTGAAACTATACCTAATAACGAGGTAGCATGCTGAATTGTTTTTCCTGTCAGTTCAGCTAAGGTAAGTCGAATGTTTCGCTTCACCTCATTTTCCTCTGACAGAATCGTTTGTTCATTGTAAAATTTATTAAATGTCTTCGCTAAATCGTAGGCATAATTGGCAATAACAGAAGGAGCGAAGTTCGCAGCAGCCTGGGCAATTGTTGCCTTATATTCACCTAATAAATAGATTAATTCTTGTTCTGATTCTGCTAATTCGGAATCAGTAGAAACAGGAGATATTACCCCACCTTTGCGTAATATGGAACAAATTCGGGCGTGTGTATATTGAATAAAAGGGCCTGTATTGCCTTGGAAGTCGATTGATTCTTCCGGGTTAAATAACATCCGCTTTTTCGGTTCTACCTTTAATAAGAAATACTTCAAAGCACCTAAGCCCAAATTGTGAAACAATTCGTTTGATTCCGCTTCTGTGAAGCCATCGATTTTGCCTAATTCTAAGGTCCGGTCTTTTGCTGTTTGAATCATTTCAGCCATCAAATCATCGGCATCTACCACCGTTCCTTCGCGCGACTTCATCTTTCCGCTTGGTAAATCCACCATGCCATAAGAAAGGTGGAAGTTGCCTTGAGAGAAAGGCTTATTTAATTTCTTTAGAATATGAAAAAGCACCTCGAAATGGTAATCTTGCTCATTCCCCACCACATAAACCGATTGATTGGCTTTGAAATCTTCGTATTTTAATTGGGCGGTTCCCATATCTTGGGTGATGTATACGGAAGTTCCGTCTTTACGTAAAACTAATTTCTCATCTAAACCTTCGGCTTCTAAATTAATCCAAACGGATCCATCTGGCTTTTGGAAAAATACACCCGCTGCTAATCCTTCGTCCACTAATTGTTTGCCTAATAAATAGGTATTGGATTCGCGGTAGATTTTATCGAACGAAACTCCCATCGTTTGGTAGGACTTTTCAAAACCAGCGAAAACCCACGCATTCATGGTATTCCATAAAGCCATTACATCTGCATCGCCTTGTTCCCATTTTAAAAGCATTTCTTGCGCTTTGAGTAGGATAGGGGCTTCTTTTTTGGCCTGCTCTTCTTCGATTCCTTGGGCTTTCAACGCTGCGATTTCTTCCTTATAGGCCACATCAAAAGCCACATAATATTTCCCAACTAAATGGTCGCCTTTTAATCCCGAAGATTCAGGTGTTTCTTGATTGCCAAAAAGCTGGTATGCTAGCATCGACTTGCAAATGTGAATGCCTCGATCGTTCACTAAATTGGTTTTGACTACCTCGTAGCCTCCAGCAGCTAAAATTTGTGCTACAGAAAAGCCTAAAAAGTTGTTGCGTAAATGGCCTAAGTGTAGTGGTTTATTGGTGTTAGGAGAGGAGTATTCGATGAGTACTTTTTCGCCTTTTGATTCAAGTTGGAATGGATTATTATCGGAAGCTACACTGGCTAATAAGCCTAACCAGGCGCTATCGTGAATGGAAATGTTTAAAAATCCTTGAACGACCTGATAAGCCTTTACGATGGAACAATTGACCAATAAATAATCGCCTAAATCAGTGGCAATGGCAGCAGGAGCCTTACCCGCTTGTTTTGTAAAAGGAAAAACGACTAAGGTGTATGCGCCCTCAAACTCTTTTTTTGTCTCTTGTAACACGATTTCGGTTACGTCGATTTGAAATAGCGTTTTTAATCCTTTAGCAAGTTCTTGCTGTAATTGTTGTTGAATAGTTGACATCTAATTGGCTGTAATTTATCAATCTGTAAAGGTAGCTAAATTCGGTCTAAACATTGCCTCTGATGCTCAGAAATGAATAAATTAATCTTACCTTTGCTCTAATTATGCAAAATATGTACCACGAGGCAATTCAAACTTTAAAATCAGGAGGCGTCTTGCTATATCCTAGCGATACGATTTGGGGATTAGGTTGTGATGTGCGAAATGATCAAGCGATTGATAAGATTTTGGAACTGAAAAATAGACCAGCCTCTAAAGGTTTGATTGTCTTGATTTCTAAAATGGAGCAATTAAGTGAATACGTGGAACAGGTGCCTGATCTCGCTTGGGATTTAGTGGAATTTGCGGAGGATCCTTTGACGATTATTTATCCCAAAGGAAAGAATGTCTCTCCCTCTTTATTAGGGCCTGATGGAAGTATTGCCATTCGTTTAGTCAAAGACGAGTTTTGTAAGGGATTAATTTACCGTTACCAACGAGCGATTGTATCCACCTCTGCTAATCTTTCTGGGGAGCCATCGCCACTTAATTTTGCCGGAATTGCCCCGTCTATTGTAGATGGAGTTGATTATGTGTTGAAAAATCCAGCAGGAGAGGGGGTTGCAAAAAAGGCGAGTAAAATTGTGCAATTAGGCCTTCATGGCGATTATAAGTTAATCAGAGGATAGATGAAAGAAGGGAAGGAGATTGTAGCAGATCCAATATTCTCCAAGATTGGCCTAGCAGCTGATCGTTTGGGAGTGGATAGTTACGTCATTGGAGGGTATGTACGCGATGCGATTTTAGGTCGAGATTGTAAGGATATTGATGTGGTTTGCATTGGATCAGGAATTGATTTAGCATTAGAGGTGGCTAAAGAATTTGATTTACCTGAACATGCGGTGTCTGTTTTTAAGAACTTTGGTACGGCGATGATCAAAGTCGATGACTGGGATCTTGAATTCGTAGGTGCGCGAAAAGAATCCTATAACCGCGATTCTCGAAAGCCAGTCGTGGAAGAAGGAACTTTAGAGGATGACCAAAACCGCCGTGATTTCACCATCAACGCGATGGCAGTTCAATTGAATAAGGCGAATTGGGGTAAATTGTTGGATCCATTTAATGGCCTCGATGATTTAAAGGCCAAAATAATTCGTACCCCTTTAGCCCCCGGCATTACGTTTTCAGACGATCCACTTCGCATGATGCGGGCGGTTCGTTTCGCAGCTCAACTCGGATTTGACATATTGCCTGAAACGTTTGAAGCGCTTAAAACGGAGAAAGATCGCTTGGCGATTATTTCGATGGAGCGTATTTCAGATGAATTGAATAAGATGATTTTGTGCAAAAAACCATCTTATGGCTTTCTTTTACTTGATGCCTGTGAAATATTGCCCATCATTTTTCCTGAATTTATGAAGTTGAAAGGCGTTGATACGGAAGATGGAAAGGGGCATAAAGATAATTTTTACCACACCTTGCAGGTGCTGGATAATATTGCGGAGAATACGGATGACCTTTGGTGGCGCTGGGCGGCGATTTTACATGATATTGCCAAACCGCAAACCAAACGTTTTGCCCAAGGAAAAGGCTGGACTTTTCATGGTCACGAAGAAATGGGTGCCCGTCAAGTTCCGAATATCTTTAAGCGCTTGAAACTGCCTTTGAACGAGAAGATGAAGCTAGTTCAAAAGCTAGTTCGCCTTCATTTGCGTCCTATTGCCTTATCAAAAGAGGAAATCACCGCTTCCGCCTTGCGTCGCCTATTATTTGAGGCTGGAGAAGAACTAGAGGCATTGATGACGTTGTGTCGAGCTGATATTACGTCTAAAAACGGAGATAAAGTCAAGCGCTACTTACGAAATTTCGACATCGTAGAGCAAAAACTAAAGGAGGTAGAGGAAAGCGATTCGCTTCGAAATTTCCAGCCTGTTTTCTCCGGAGAAATCATTATGCAAGTTTTCGATATCGGTCCTGGACGCGAAATTGGATTAATTAAAATTGCGATGCGGGAAGCCGTTTTGGAGGGAACTATTCGAAATGATTTAGCCTCCGGCTGGGATTTGTTGATAGAGGAAGGACGAAAGCTGGAACTAAAACCGGTCATTACTCTCGCTGATATTCAATAAAAAAGGCTCCGAATTCGGAGCCTTTTTGCATTCTTAGGCAGATGTAAATTATAAGTTGATCACAAGATCTTCTTTTGCATAACGTACTTTTGCGGCATGTGCCATAAAGTCATTCGCTGCATCACGCTCACCTACGGCTAGAAGTAATACAGAGTGTAAGCCCATCGCTTCTAATCCCAATAACTCATCTAATTGAGCTGGAATAAATCCTTCCATCGGAGTTGTATCAATTTGTAATTCTCCGGCAGCCGCTAAAGCAGTACCCATAGCTAAATAAGCTTGGCGTGCTGCCCAGTTTCTTTTTGCTTCTACAGGTCGACCTAATAGAGAACCCGCGATTGCTCCACGGTAATCACCTAACATATCCACTGAAAGACCACGCGTATCCGCTACTAATTGGATAAAAGCATCGATTTGTGCTTCAGTGATATCGTTCCAAGCCGCAAATACTAACAAGTGAGAGGATTCAACTGCTTGTGGTTGGCCATAAGCGATCGGTTGAATTTTAGCTTTTAATTCTGGGTTTTCAATCACAAGGATTTTGTAAGGTTGTAAACCAAAACCAGATGCTGAAAGGCGGATTGCTTCTAATAAAGAATCAATTTTATCTGCGGAAACTTTGTTTCCGGTCATTCTTTTGGTGGCATAGCGCCATGATAATGAGTCGATTAAAGACATAATGTAGATTATAGATAAGAGAGTGGAGATTATAGAGAAAATAGCTTTTGATCTATTTTCTGCGAATAAGCCTTAATAATTTATCGAATTAACTAATTCAAATATTTTAACTCTATCGCCCAATTAAGAGAGCGAAAGAGAATCTATCGTATTGATTAAATTTGAATAGGGGGCGCATAAAATATGACGTAGCCCATTTTACAGCCCCCTATTTAAATTTACTCAGATACTAAAGATACGGTAAGAGCGAAATCATCATAAATCGCCTTATCACCAATCGACTCAAAGAATTTCTTAGAACCGTATTTGATGTTGAAGTCAGTACGATCGATTGTAATATTTGCTTTTGCAGTCAATTTTCCACCTTTCACTGAGATTTCAGCTGGGAAAGTGATTGATTTTGTGATTCCTTTTACTGTCAAGTTACCTGTTACTTGGTTTCCTGCTACTTTAGTGATCACGAAAGTGGCTGTTGGGAATTTTTCAACTTCGAAGAAATCACCTGAAGTGATGTGTCCGATGAATTTTTGGTTATAACCAGCATCTGTGATATCTAAATCTTTGATTGTTTTCAAATCGATAGTGAAGTTTCCACCTACTAATTTGTTGCCATCAATGTTTAAAGCTCCAGCAGAGATACCTACTGTTCCATTGTGCTCACCAGTTACTTTCTTCGCTAACCAAGCGATAGAACTAGCTGACTTGTTTACGTTAACTACTTTCGGTGCTGCTACACCAGCGAAAGTGATTAGGCCTAATGCCAAAGTTGCAATAACTACTTTTACAGATTTCATATGATTTATTGTTTAATTGTGAGAAAATACGGTTCTAAATTCGTCCAAAATTTGGTTCATTTCCTCGAGCCTTTTAACTCCTAAAGCATCGAAATGTTTTCCCCAGTCATTTTGGACTTGGTCTACTTGGGTTAATAAATCTAAACCAGCAGGTAAGATTAAGATATCTACAGCTCTGCGGTCTTTTGGACATTCTCTGCGAAGAACTAACTTCTTTTCTACTAATTTATCTACCAGGCGAGAGGCATTCGACATTTTGTCTAGCATGCGCTCTGTAATGGCTAAAACGGTCATCGGGTTTCCTTGTTGTCCACGTAAAATGCGGAGTACATTGTATTGTTGTACGGTAAGGCCAAAGGGTTTCAACAATTCCTGCTGCTGTTGAACAATCCAATTACCCGTGTAAATGGCATTTACTACGGCTTTAGAAGCTTCAGACGGAAATTTTGACTGCTTTAAATCTTCGGAGATACCCATAGTGAAAATTTGATGTCGTAAAATTAAATGTAATTACATTAAATACAAAGGAAAATAAATTTATTTTTATCAAAACCCTGATATTTTTATTTTTTGGCCTATTTTTGAACATGCAGACTTCCTTATCCCTCCAATATCCCTTTATTCTTGCCTCTAACTCTCCTCGTCGTAAAGAGATTTTACGATCCGCCGGATTCGAATTCTCTGTGTTGCCCAGTGATGTGGATGAATCCTTTTCAGCAGACATGAAGCCTCAAGAGGTGCCGGTACATTTGGCAGAAAGAAAAGCGAATGAATTAGCGCGAATTTCTCCGAATGCTTTAGTGTTAGCAGCTGATACGGTGGTGATATTAGGGGATGATATATTAAATAAGCCTCAGGATAAATCGGAGGCAATTCACATGTTGCAACAACTATCGGGGAAAATGCACGAAGTGGTAACGGGAATTGCTTTGCATACCCCTCAAGGTTTGTTTACGAAGGCTGATTCGGCACTCGTGAAATTTAGAGTTTTTGAGGACTGGGAAATAGATTTCTATGTACGCGAGGGATCATGCTTAGACAAAGCAGGTTCTTATGGGGTACAAGATTTCTTGGGAATGGTGGGAATTGAGTCCATTCAAGGTTCATTCTACACCGTGATGGGTTTACCTATTTACGAGGTGTATCAATTAATGAAACCGTATATATTAGATGGCAAGCAATTGCTGATTAGATAGAAAAACTTTCTCCGCAACCACAGGTACGGCTTGCGTTTGGGTTTTTGAACTGGAATCCTTTGCCATTTAGTCCATCAGAGAAGTCTAATTCGGTACCAGCTAGGTAAAGGATTGATTTTTTATCCACCATTACTTTGACGCCTTTGTCCTCGAAAATCATGTCGTTCGGTTGAGGTTCTGCTGCAAAATCAAGATTGTACATTAAGCCTGAGCAACCGCCACCTTCGACAGCCACGCGGATGTTGAATTCTTCTGTTAAACCTTCTTTAGAACGCAATTCTTTGATTCTATTGGCAGCTAAATCCGTTATCGTGATCATAATCGATGTATTTTGATGAAATTCTGATACAAAAGTAGGCCTTTTTTTGATAAAAAAAATGATTATTTAGAGCGAATCTAAATAAAGTCTAGTTTTTCAAAACCATTGGTCTTAATTTTGTGTTTCAATTGCAGATTAAAAACACATACCATGCTTTCAATAAAGAATTTACAAGCGAGAATAGGGGAGAAAGAAATCTTGAAGGGGATCAATTTAGAAATCAAAGCCGGCGAGGTTCATGCGATTATGGGGCCTAATGGGTCAGGTAAATCGACTTTGGCATCCGTATTAGCGGGTCGTGAAGATTATGAAGTAACCGGAGGAACGGTTGAATTTCAAGGAAAAGATTTATTGGATTTAGCTCCAGAAGAACGTGCGGCAGAGGGTTTATTCCTCGCTTTTCAATATCCAGTGGAAATTCCAGGGGTATCGACGACGAACTTTATGAAATCAGCGGTAAATGAAATCCGCAAATACCGAGGAGAAGAGCCTTTGGACGCTGTTCAATTTTTGAAAATGTTCAAAGAGAAGATGAGCTATGTGAATATTGACCAAAGTTTATTGTCTCGTGCCTTAAATGAGGGATTCTCAGGAGGCGAAAAGAAGAGAAATGAAATCTTTCAAATGGCTGTCTTAGAACCTAAATTGGCCATTTTAGATGAAACAGACTCTGGATTGGACATCGATGCGCTTCGTATCGTGGCAGAAGGAGTGAATAAATTGAAATCACCTGATAATGCGACAATTGTCGTGACGCACTACCAACGTCTTTTAGACTACATCGTACCCGATTTCGTACATGTTTTGTACAAAGGCAAGATTGTGAAATCAGGTGGAAAAGAATTAGCGCTTGAATTAGAAGAGCGTGGATATGATTGGATTATTTCAGCTTTAGGAGAATAAGATGTTGTATACAGAATTAACCTCATCGGCTCAGAAAGAGGCTTTAGAGCGTTTTAAGGCCAAAGGATTTCCGACTAATAAGTGGGAAGAGTGGAAATATGCGTCCTTGAAATCTTGGAATGAAAAAGACCTAGATTGGGCTCCTGCTGCTTTGAATGAAAATCTTTCGGCGAGTTTACAGACCCAAAACGGTAACACTAGCTTCAAGGGCACTTTACCTGCTGGGGTGGAATTTATTTCATTCGATGCTTTCATGGCTGCAAATCCAGCGATTGCCGCTAAATGGGAGCAGCGTTTACCTATTTTAGATCAGAATTCCTTATACGATTTAAACACAGCTCTTGCGGTCAATACGCAGGTTTTGTGGGTAAAAGAAGGCGTATCTGTCGATCAGGCCATCACACACGATTTTATCTTGTATGCGGCGAATGCCTCAGCGGTTCAAAGTCGATTGATTGTGTACGTAGAGGAGAATGCATCATTAACTTTAATTGAGCGTGCATTTACGAAAGAGGGATCAGCGGAGGTTTTGTCTAATTTTGTACAAGAAATTTATGTGAATGAAAAGGCGAATTTGACCTATGTGAAGGAACAAGATTTGGCCCAAAACACCACTCACATCGATCATACTTTCATTACCCAGCTTTCGAATAGCCAGGTAGATTTATTTACGTTCTCACTGAATGCAGCCTATTTGCGTAATAACTTACATTTCTACAGCGATGGGGAAAATGTAGTTTCAAATCTGAATGGTCTTTACGTGCCAGGAGAAGATCAATTAATGGATTCTCATACGGTGGTCGATCACCGTAAGCCGAATTCAGAATCCAACGAATTATACAAAGGAGTTTTGTTAGGAAACGCAACGGGCGTTTTCAATGGTAAGATTTTTGTGCGTCCAGACGCGCAAAAGACCAATGCTTTCCAAAGTTGCAAAAACGTCCTTGCCTCCACTCGTGCTACGATGAATACGAAGCCTCAATTAGAGATTTGGGCGGATGACGTGAAATGTTCACACGGAACCACAACAGGTCAATTGAACGAAGAGGCTTTATTCTATTTACGTTCAAGAGGTATCTCCTTAGCAAACGCACGTACTTTATTGTTACTAGCCTTCGTTCAGGAAGTAATCGATCGAGTAGAACACGAGGAGACTAAATTGCGTTTGACAGATAAAATTATTTCTAAAATCCAGACTTCCTTAGCGATTTAATCATGGCGGATAAATTAAATATAGATCAAATCAGAGCGGATTTCCCTGTCTTACATCAACAGGTGAACAAGGCTCCTTTGATTTATTTTGATAATGCGGCGACTACGCAAAAGCCAAAGGCGGTAATCGAGGCTCTTGCTGCTTACTATGAACAAGATAACGCAAACATTCACCGAGGTATTCACACCTTGGCTGAACGTGCGACAACGGCTTATGAGTTAACGAGAAAGAAGTTAGCCGCCTTTTTGAATGCTCCGTCTACCGATCAAATTATTGTCACTTCGGGTACGACTGCAGGTATTAATTTAGTAGCCCAAACTTTTGGGCGGGCAAACGTGGGAAAAGGAGATCAAATCATCGTTTCTAACCTAGAACATCACTCGAACATCGTGCCTTGGCAGATGATTGCGGA
>JAGWUO010000195.1 GCA_028868395.1 Cytophagales bacterium
CGATGAAATTAATGAGGCTTTTGGAGATCCAGATGCTGATTTTGATAAATTATTAGCACGCCAGGGTGAGGTCCAAGAGAAACTAGACCATTTCAATGCTTGGGAATTAGACACTCGTTTAGAGAAAGCGATGGACGCTTTGCGTTGTCCGCCATCGGATGCCTTGGTTAGCACGCTTTCGGGGGGTGAAAAACGCCGTGTGGCACTTTGTCGCTTATTATTACAAGAGCCGGATGTCCTTTTATTAGATGAGCCAACTAACCACTTGGATGCGGAATCCGTAGACTGGTTAGAGCAGCATTTACGTCAATACAAAGGTACCGTGATCGCTGTAACCCACGATAGATACTTCTTGGATAACGTAGCGGGCTGGATTTTAGAACTAGATCGTGGCGAAGGTATTCCATGGAAAGGAAATTATTCGTCTTGGTTAGAGCAAAAACAGAACCGTTTAGCACAAGAAGAGAAGACCGAATCACGTCGTCAAAAGACCTTACAGCGCGAATTAGAGTGGGTACGCATGGCGCCAAAAGCACGTCAGGCGAAGTCTAAAGCGCGTATTGGAGCGTACGAAAAACTCCTTTCAGAAGAGAACAAACAGAAAGAAGACAAGTTGGAATTATTCATTCCAGCAGGTCCTCGTTTAGGAAATAAGGTGATCGAGGTACAAGGCGTATCCAAATCTTTTGGAGACAAATTATTGTACGAAAACCTGAGTTTCTCGCTTCCTCCAGCGGGTATTGTCGGAATTATCGGGCCAAATGGTGCGGGTAAAACGACCTTATTCAATTTGATTACAGGTAAGATTCAACCGGATGCCGGAACTTTCGAGGTGGGAGAAACGGTGAAATTAGCTTACGTCGATCAAGAGCACAACCAATTAAAAGCAGAGAAATCCGTTTTCGAAACGGTTTCAGACGGAAACGATTGGGTGATGTTAGGCGGGAAGCAGGCGAATGCGCGGGCTTATGTCAGCAAATTCAACTTTAACGGGGCGGATCAAGAAAAGAAAATCGGTATGTTATCCGGTGGAGAGCGAAACCGGGTTCACTTAGCGATGATGTTAAAGGAAGGTGCAAATGTGTTACTACTCGATGAGCCGACCAATGATTTGGACGTCAATACATTACGAGCGTTAGAGGAAGGATTAGAGAACTTTGCGGGTTGTGCGGTAGTCATCTCCCACGACCGTTGGTTCTTAGACCGCATCGCGACGCACATTTTAGCCTTTGAAGGAGATTCTCAGGTGGTTTGGTTTGAAGGAAACTATTCAGAATACGAAGAATCACGTAAGAAACGCCTAGGAGATACAACGCCTAAGCGTATTCGTTACAAGAAATTGCAGTAAATATGAACTCGAGAGAAAAAATACAGGCAGTCATTGATGAAATGGGCAAAGTGGTCATTGGCCAGGAACGCCTCATTAATCGCTTATTAGTGGGGCTTTTTACGGGCGGTCACGTCCTATTAGAAGGGGTGCCTGGATTAGCGAAGACATTGACGATTAATACCTTAGCTAAAATTCTCGACTTACATTTTCACCGTATCCAATTTACACCCGATTTGTTACCCGCCGATTTAGTTGGAACGATGATTTACAATCCGAAGAAATCTGAATTCGAGGTAAAGAAAGGACCCATTTTCGCGCAAATCATTCTAGCTGATGAGATAAACCGTGCCCCTGCGAAAGTGCAATCCGCGCTTTTAGAGGCGATGGCTGAAAAGCAGGTGACAATCGGAGATACGACCTATCCTTTGGACAAACCGTTCTTAGTTTTAGCGACCCAAAATCCAGTAGAACAGGAAGGGACCTTCCCGCTTCCAGAGGCACAGGTGGATCGTTTTATGCTCAAGGTGTTCTTAAATTACTTGGATAAGGATCAGGAATTAGCGGTGATGCGCCAGAAATCTAATATGGATTTCAACTACGAGCCTAAGACTGTATTAAATGCAGAAGATATTGCCAAAATCCGCAAGGAAATCAATGAGATCACGATCTCGGAGACTTTGGAAAAATACATCATCGAACTCGTTTTCGCGACAAGAAATCCTGCCGAATATGGCTTAACGCAAGAGGCAGGCTACATCCAATTCGGGGCATCTCCACGTGCCAGTATCCAGCTGAATTTAGCGGCAAAAGTGATGGCCTATTTAGAAGGACGCGATTATGTGTTGCCGGAGGACATCAAAGAAATGGCCCCAGATATCCTGAATCACCGCATTATCTTGAACTATGTGGCGGAAGCGGATAATATCACTACGCTCCAAATCATTCAATCTATCCTAAGTAGCGTGGCAATTAATCGATAATTTTTGGGTAAAAATGGGCTCTTTTGTGCTTTAGTAGCAAATTAGATCTTATGAAATACCTCGTTATTCTTTGCCTCTTCTTCTTTAGTTTCACCGCTTCGGAGCCGATCCACGTATTCCTCATTGGGGATTCGACGATGGCTGATAAAGTATCTGCTGATTTCCCAGAGACCGGTTGGGGGATGCCATTTGCATCGTTTTTTAATGAAGCGGTAGAGGTCCAGAACCACGCCTACAATGGGAGAAGCACGAAAAGCTTCCGTCGTGAAGGCCGTTGGGCGAAGGTATTTAACCAGATCAAAAAAGGGGATTATGTCTTAATTCAGTTTGGCCATAATGATGCCAAAGCCTCCGACACGAGCCGTTACGCCCCAGCTCAAACTGATTTCCGCGAAAACCTCGTTCGCTACGTGCGCGAAACGCGTTCAAAAGGTGGAATACCCATTTTGTTAACTCCCACTCAACGCAGAAAATTTGATTCCACAGGTGTTTTCGTAGACCAACATGCCGATTATCCAACCGTAGTTCGCGAAGTAGCTACGGCGGAAAAAGTGCTTTTAATCGACATCGAAAAGGAAAGCAAGAAATACATTGCAGCGGAAGGACCCGAGGGGGCAAAGAAGATGTTCTTGCATTATCCAGCGGGGATCTTCAAGAAATTCAATAAAGGGGTGGCAGATGATACGCACTTCTCTCCTTTTGGCGCTAAAAAAATAGCTTCACTAGTAGCTGAAGGCATTTTGGCCTCGAATGAACACTTGCGCAGCTTCTTACAAAAATCAACCTTCTCACAGAAATACGTTTTTGAATTACCGAACGTAGCGACGACGGCATTTAAAAAAGATACGTTTAATATCGTTGCCTACGGAGCTCAATCCTCCGCTAGCCAATTGAACACGAAAGCCATTCAACAAGCCATCGATATCGCCGCGAAACAAGGCGGTGGTGTGGTACGCGTTCCTGCAGGTTTTTGGCTAACAGGAGCTATCACCTTACGTACGAATATCAACTTCCACCTAGATGCCGGCGCGGTATTGCAGTTCAGCGCAGATGCAGCCCAATATCCCTTGGTACAAACCAACTGGGAAGGCGTGGATGCAATCAGAGCGCAATCCCCGATTACGGCGATAGGTGAACGTAACATTGCCATTACGGGTGCCGGCATCATCGACGGAAACGGCGAGGCTTGGCGACCTGTGAAGAAGGGAAAATTAACACCAGGAGAATGGGATAAAT
>JAGWUO010000196.1 GCA_028868395.1 Cytophagales bacterium
ATGTCCGAGGTTTTCTCTCCAAAACCGGTATCCTGATTTACATTTTCCATACTATTGCTACTATACGAACCACAATTTAAGGGATGCAATGACTAATACCAAAGCTAAAATCCACTTCACCTTTGTATTCGACGCAATTCCAGCTCCCCAGCGGGCACCTAAGAAACCTCCCACTAATGACGCCGCTAACCAATAAACCATTTGGGATTGATCTAAGGGAATCCAGGTTTTCAATCCAGCCAAACCAGAAACGGAATTAACGAAAATAAACAAGGCCGAAACAGCCGCCGCTTCCTTCAATGAAGCCCAGCGTAAAAGTAAGAGTAGCGGACTCAAAATAATTCCTCCACCAATGCCAATCATTCCTGAAAGTAATCCGATGGCTGCTCCGGTAATAACACCAATGACAACTGGCAAACTTCTTCGTGGTCCCTCTTTCAACGAGATCACCATCCGAATGACCGCTAAAAAAAGGCAAGCTCCTAAAATCTGTTTATAGGTTGAATCCGTCAAAGGTATTCGGGCGCCTAGAAAAGCTGCCGGAATGGATCCGAGGGCGAATGGCCAAAACAGGTTCCATTTGAAATAACCTTGGCGGTAAAAAGCAATAAAAGACATCAGTGATACGCCGAGATTTAACAAAAGCGCTGTTTGCTTCATGAGCGGCGGAGCGATTGCAAAGAGGGCCATCACGGCTAAATAACCACTAGCGCCTCCGTGTCCTACAGAGGCATATAAAAAGGCCATTATGGCAAGCAAAAAAACTAATTCCACGCTATTTACGAAGGGCTAATTGGAAATAAATGAACATCTTTTCCCAGTCCGCCACGCGAATACGCTCTTCTTTGATGCGAGCAGCTGGAAGGGCTTTAATCTTTTCAAATAGTCTGATATAATATTCATAGGCTAGCAAACAGCCTTTGCGAGCGACGGCTGGCAAGTGGTGAATACCGCGTAAACCGGCATCGAAATCCAGTTGAATATCTGCTTCGATTTCTTTTTTCTCCTCATCAGTGAAAGTGGTAAAATCGACACCCGGAAAATAAACCCGACCACGCTCGTCATAATCAGACCGAATGTCACGAAGGAAGTTGATTTTTTGGAAGGCTGAACCCAAGGCACAGGCATCTTCTCTCAAGGATTCATATGCTGCTGGATTATCCTCGCAGAAAACTCGCAAGCACATTAAACCCACCACCTCTGCGGAACCATAGATGTATTGCTTGTATTCCTCCGGATTGTAATCTCGTTTTGTTAAATCCAACTCCATCGAATACAAGAACGCATCAATTAATTCGCGTTCCATCCCGAACTTATTCACCGCCCATTGAAAGGAATGCAAAATAGGATTTAAGCTAATTTTCTCTTCAATCGCCCGGTACGTGTCCTCTCGAAAACGCTGCAATAAAGCTGCCTTATCTTGATCATGAAAAGTATCGACAATCTCATCGGCTAAACGAACGAAACCATAGATTGCATAAATGGGATCGTGCACTTTTTCATCCAATGTTCGAATTCCTAGAGAAAAGGACGTCGAATAGGCCTTCGTCAATAACTTACTAGAGGCAAGGGAAACTTGTAAGTATAAATCCATATTATCCTTTTAATTCTTTATCGACTTCGCCTGCTACCACAATTCCTGAAATCAAAGATGGCGGCACGCCTGGCCCAGGAACCGTTAATTGACCTGTGTAATATAAATTATTCAAGTGCTTGTTTTTCAAGGTTGGCTTCAAAATCGCGGTCTGCATCAGCGTATTCGCTAATCCGTAAGCGTTCCCTTTGTAAGCGTGGTAATCTGATTTAAAATCACGGTGCGCATAGGAACGCTTGTATACGATGGAATCGCGAATAGAGACGCCACAATGGGCTTCTAATCGATCTATTAACTGATCAAAATACTTCTCTCTTCCTTCATCGGTGTCTTCTAAATCTGGTGCAACCGGAATCAATAAAAACACATTTTCACATCCTTCAGGAGCCACAGATGGATCCGTTACCGATGGGGCCGAGGCGTAAAATAAGGGATCAGAAGGCCATACCGGATCCGTATAAATTTCGTGCGAATGCACGCTAAAATCACGGTCAAAAAATAAGTTGTGGTGCTTTAAATTAGGCAAACGTTTCGAGATCCCTAGGTAAAATAGAAGCGATGAGGGCGCCATCACACGCTTATCCCAATACGCTTCGTCGTAATTACGTAAGCCATCTCCAAGTAATTCTTCCACATGGTGGTAGTCAGCACCCGCTACAAAAGCATCTGCTTCTTGTAAGCCGGCCGCCGTCCTAACTCCAATTACTTTTCCTTGGACGATCTCGAATCCTTGCACTTCCGCATTATACGTGATCTTTACCCCTTTTTCCTCTGCAAGCGCCACCATCCCTTTAACGATATTGTGCATCCCTCCCATTGGATACCAGGTCCCTAATTTGATTTCCGCATAGTTCATCAGCGAGTACATCGCCGGCGTATTTTCAGAAATAGCGCCTAAAAATAAGATGGGAAATTCCATCAATTTCAATAAAGTAGGCGAGGTAAAGAACTTGCGAATGTGCTTGTAAAACGAAGAAAAGACATCGATGCGAATCGCGTCGATGAGTAGTTTAAGACTTAAAAATTCGGTGATTTTACGGGATGGTTTCCACACAAAATCTTGAATACCCACTTTGTATTTATAGGCCGCCTGCTCCATAAACGCATCTAATTGTGCCGCTGCACCTGGTTCATAGGATTCGAACAAGGTTTTCAGATCCGCATAATTGGCTGGCAAATCGATGGTCTCCGTCTCCGAAAGGATGACAGAATAGGATGGGTCCAAACGAACTAAATCATAATAGTCTGAGGGCTTTTTCCCGAAACGCTTAAAATACGTTTCAAAAATATCCGGCATCCAATACCAAGACGGCCCCATATCGAAGGTAAAACCATGGGATTGAAAAACACGGGCGCGACCACCGGCGTGATCGTTCTTTTCCAAAATTTGGACCTCATAACCTTTCGAAGCTAATTCAGTCGCTGCTGAAAGACCTGAAAACCCCGCACCTATGACGATTACTTTCTTCATAATTTCTCTAATTTAACAAATATACCGATCTTTCTTTTGGCCCAAAGCCTAAAAAGAAAAAGTCAGATAAAATCTGACTTTTTAACTTCCTTCTGTTAACCAAAAAACTAATCAAAACCTATTTAAAACCTTAGGCGTACATGTGGAGATGATTCTTCAAATCCCGTCTTGCCATAAAAATTCTATTTTTAACCGTCCCTATTGGCAAATCTAACTCTTCCGCGATTTCATGGTATTTGAACCCCTCAAAATACATCATGAAAGGTATGCGGTACATAGAGTCGATTTTTGCCAGGGCGGATTGAATATCCTCGCTGATAAAGGAGTTCACTGCAGTGTTTTCCTGCAGTGACTCCATTGAGTTGATGAAATGTAAATTATCTGTTGTATCAATGAACGTATTACGACGTACCATACGTTGGTATTGGGTAATAAACGTGTTCTTCATAATCGTGAATAACCA
>JAGWUO010000197.1 GCA_028868395.1 Cytophagales bacterium
AATATTTCCCAGGAATTAGGTACCGTTATTGAAAAATAGCCTATTTTTGCCTTTAAATGAAGAAAATACTTGCCATAATGCTATTCTCTGTTCTGCTTTACCAAGCAGGCGGTTTCGCTTTGCAGTATTTATCGGAGGGCAACACCGTTGCGATAGATCCGGAAACGGAAGAGACGGTAGTCGTTAAAATTCCAATTAATTTACCTTACCAAACGGACTGGGTATCCTCAGAAGAAGTAGAAGGTTCTGTTCGCCAAGGCGACGAATTCTACGAAATGAAGGAGCGCAAGGTAGAAAATGATACGTTGGTGACGGTGATGGTAAAAGACCGCAATGCTCGGGAGAATTTCTTTGATTTAGCAGAGCAAGTCAATGAGCACCTAACAGACGAGCCTGGTTCTGCACCTTCGAAAACGAAATTAATTAATACCCTTGTTAAAGAATATTGTGCTCAGGCTTCTGGCTGGGTTCTCTATATTATGGAATGGCCTGCTTCAATCGAAGCTCCCGTTCATCCTATTTTAGCAACAAAAGACTTCTCGTCTACTTTTTTCTCGCCGCCACGGCAAGCTTAATTTTTCTTTGATTCCTTTTTGCCCAGGACAAATCTGTCCCGGGACATCGTGTATTATTTTAAAAATTAAGCAAAATGAAAAATATTTTATTCGCACTCCTATGTGTAGGAGTATTTACGTCTAGTTCTTTCGGTCAAGGTTGTGTCGCAGTTCGTCACATGAGCTGCTCTGTGGGTACAGGTGCAAATTCGAATTCGATGATGCATCCTGGTCAATGGCAAGTTTCTTTAGGTTTCAGAAGTCTTCATTCATACAAGCATTATGTAGGGGCAGATTACCAACCAGCGCGTGAAGCGGCCGGAACGAATGTGATCAATGATCAACAAGGATTTGATTTAGGCGTAACGTATTCGGTAACGGATCGCCTTTCTGTGGCATTTAACTTGCCTTTGAGCTTCAATTACAGAAGTTCGATGTACGAGCATTATGGTAACGCGGTGGCGGGTAATCCGGCTCAAAAGCGTTTTGGCACTATCGCAAATGGGATTGGTGATGCGCGTATTACGGCTTCATATTGGTTATTGGATCCCTTAAAGCACATGAAGGGTAATTTATCGGTTGGTTTAGGGATCAAATTGCCTACAGGAGATTGGAATGTGCAAGATCAATTTCATAGAAGAGCGACAGATGGATCAGATTACACGGTGACGAAAGCGGTGGATCAATCGATTCAATTAGGTGATGGAGGCGTAGGAATTAACTTAGAGATTCAAGGATACCAGCAATTATTTAATCGCACTTCCTTGTACTACAATGGATTCTATATGTCCAATCCTAAAAATGTAAACAGTGCGTCTAATGTTGCGCCTGATAAAGCGGTGACGGATGAGATGGTACATTATATGTCCGTTTCAGATCAATATGCCGGTCGTTTAGGTTTGAATTATGCCTTGGCTCCCAAAGCAGGTATCGGTGCTACCCTGGGTGCTCGTATAGAAGGTGTTCCTGCCTATGATTTAATCGGGGATTCGGATGGTTTCCGTCGTCCTGGATTTATCTTCTCGATCGAGCCAGGTATTAGTTATTCAACAGCGAATAACACTTTATTCCTTTCTTTACCCATTGCCACGCAACGTAACCGTATTAAAAGTGCAAATGACTGGGTGACTGGAAAACATGGAGATGCAGCCTTTGCAGACTACTTTATTTCCGCTACGGTAACACACCGTTTTTAAATTCCAGTAGTATGAAAAAGATCGTTGTACTACTACTTTGTTTAGTAGGTTTCGTCGAATTAAAGGCACAAATGCCCCACGATGCCATCTATATGAACAAAAAATTAGCCTGCGGTGCCTTGATCTATGGAAATAGCTCTTGGACGAATTATTGGGAAAATGGACTGAAACGTGATAATCCCAATATTGGTCGATTAACGACTCAATCTGCTACAGCTATGATTGCCTATGGAATTACTCGGGACATTAATGTTATGGCAATGATTCCTTATGTGAAAACAGATGCGAGTCAAGGCAATTTAATGGGCCAAGAAGGTTTGCAGGATGCCTCTGTTTTTGTTAAGACAAAAACGAAGGCTTACCATGGAATTACGGCTCATGGCGTGGTGGGATTCAGTGTCCCGGTGACGAATTATGTGCCAGATTTTATGCCTATGTCGATTGGATTAGGGGCAAAAACGCTGGTGGTTCGCGGAATTCTTTCCTATGCATTACCTAAACATTTATATGTGAATTCTTCGATTGCTTATCAAGCAAGAAGTCAGGTGAAAGTTGATCGTGATGCTTATTTAGCGGGTTCTAAGTTGTACCAAACTAATCAGGTAGCCGTTCCGGATGCCTTTGATGCGGCTCTTCGTTTGGGCTATCTGAAAAAAGATAATCAACTGGAGGTATTTGCTGAACATTTTTCGTGTACGAAAGGGGATGACATTCGCCGGAATGATATGCCTTTCTTGACGAATGATATGACGATGACTACGGTGGGAATGTATGGAAAATACCAACCTAAGTCCATAGGGGTGAATGCACGCGTTGCCTATGTTGTCGATGGCCAAAATGTGGGTCAAAGTACGACCGTATCCATTGGTTTATTGTACCTTTTTAAAGTCAAATAAGATGAGATATATGTTCTGTTTATGGATACTACTAGGTTTAGTATCCTGCGATAAATCGGTCTCTGAGACCGTTATTGAGCCATATGCTCCAGCTAAAGTCGATGAAACGGCCGGAAGCTGGAAAACGTTTGTATTAACTAATCCCACAGAAGTGGTTGTGCCAGCCCTAAACTCAGATGCCGATTATAAGAAAGAAGTGGATTCATTGAAGTCCATCGAGATTACGGCTTCTCAAAAAGCAGCGGCACTCTATTGGGGTGCTGGTTCGGTTTTACGTTGGAATGAAATTGCTAGGGAATTAGCGGCAAGGTATAATATTCCCCCAGCTGCAAACGCAGCGGGAGTTTATCTGGTGCCTGATGCGGCGAATCCTTTGGCAGATCCTAAATTCCCTTTTGCTAATCCTCCCTACACAGCAAGAGCTTTAGCCTACCTAAGTGTGGCACAATACGATGCCTTAGTGAGTGCCTGGAAATATAAATACCAGTACAATCGCCCGGCTCCTTCAGTATTAGATGCTTCCATAAAACCCTTGCTGCCAGTTTCCACTTTGCCAGCGTATCCTTCTGAAGATGCGGTGGTGGCACAAGCGAGTTATGTGATATTATTGGCGATGTTCCCTGGTGAGGGCCCCTTCTTAGCGGCTAAATTAGCGGAAGCGAAGAATGCGCCTATTTGGGCAAAAACGAATGTTAATTCGGATGTGACGGCTGGGGCTAATTTAGGTGCAGCAGTGGCAGCAAAAGTAATGGCAAGAGCTAAAACAGATGGAATGAGTGCGGCTAATAATCAAGCAATTGTACCAGATTTGATTGCCCATGCAAAATCACTTGGATTTACGACGGTTTGGACGAGTCAAGAATTACCTGCGCGACC
>JAGWUO010000198.1 GCA_028868395.1 Cytophagales bacterium
CTTTGCGGATCCTTTGAATTTGAATGCAGGGAATCCATCTTTGAAGCCTGAAAAGGCTCTTTTATTGGAACTTTCGCACGTGAAAGATTTTAAATCTCTTTCTGTTTCTAACTCGGTTTTTTACCGCGAAATCACGGGTTTAGTGGGCCGAGTGAGGACTTTTCTGGATGGAGATACTACTTTGACTCGGTATGAGAATATCTCCAAATCCCGTGCCTGGGGTTTCGAGAATCTGAGTACTTGGTCCCTTTCAAAGGCTTTCAAAATAACCCTTAGTTCTTCCGTCTACCAAACCGATTTGCAAGGTTTAATTAATGGCACCCAAGTTTCTGAAAACCGCTGGAGCTGGAACTCACGTTTGAACCAGCAATTCAAGTGGAAAAATAATTGGTCTGCCCAGCTTTCGGGAATTTACCAATCTTCGCAGATTAACCCATTGGGAATCATCAATCCCTATTATACCGTAGATCTGGGTTTGAAAAAAGACTTAGGAAGGCTTACCATTAATGCTCGGATTAACGATTTATTTAACACCCAAAAAACGATCTACGATTCCCGTCCTTTCGGCTTTGTTAGCGACCTCGAACGCAAGAAAGAAACCCGCATTTATTACATCGGCTTCAGCTATAAGTTTGAAAGCAAGAAGATGAAAGAGGCTAGAGAGCGGAAGAGGATTAACGAAGAAGAAATAAATATAGAGGATGACTAAAGTTCAAAACGAATGCTAAAAATGCGCTGCGCGATATTTTTACGCATTTCGTTTTAATCTTATCTCTCTCTTTATTTCAGTGAGTTTGTTTAAACGTAAATCACATTAATCTTCTCTCGCTTTTTTAGATTAGAGATGAGAGAGTAAAGAGTTGAAATAAGAAATGTGCTGAGAATAGGGCTACCAAAAATTATCGCGTAGAGCAATTTTAGTAGCCTTATTCTCAGCGCATTGTTATTTCGATTTAACCCTACTCTTCTCCGCCTCCAACCCCGTCGCTCTCTCTCTAGCCCCTTTAATAGCCATATTTCCAAAACGGTAGGTAAAGTTCAATCGAACCACTCGCGAATCTTGACGTGGTCGAACTACGATATCAAGATCTCCGTATTTGATAAACACATCTGGGTTAGAGGTATAAAGTACGTCTTGTGCATTGAGGCGGATCACACCGCGTTTGTTCAATACCGTTTTTTGGATTCCTAGATTTAGGGCACCACCTGCCCCAAAAATAAAGGCACTTTCTAATCCTCCAGAGAAGTAATTTCCACCGATTTCAAAACGGTAGTCTTTAGGTAAAGTAAAAATGTGATTCGTGTTAAAATAGAACATGTTTTGAGCCGGGCTCACATTTGTGTTTTCAATCTTACCTGTTAACTCTGCTCGGTTAATGTAAATGTCCGTGTTGCTAGACCACCATTTGGCGATGGGGATAGGCAGAGAGAACCCGATGCTGTAATTGGTTCTTTCAGCCATATTTGCGGTAGTTTGGTATGATTTACGAGCTTGCGTGTCTTGTTTTAGGATCTCCGTGATCACATTTGTTGTGTGGCTGTATCCTAAAGTTGTACTAAATGCCCCCATATAGGTATGACTTAACTCTAAAGAGTTCGTCAGTTGAGGGGTTAACATCGGATTTCCCACTTTGAAAGTATAGTTGTCCAAAAAGAACACAAATGGGTTTAAATCCCCATAACTGGGACGGTCGATTCGACGCGAATAATTCAAGCCAAGGCTGTGATTTTTTGATAGGTCATATTGAAAAAAAGCACTCGGAAATAACTGCGCGTAATCACGGTGGAAAGTGGAATCTTTCGAGTTCGTTGTGTAAGCCTGAGACAACCCATCCGCTACTGTCCATTCGCCGCGTAATCCAATTTGGTAGCTAAATTTCCCGATGGCGCGCTCTGTGTTCAGGTAGGCGGCGTGAATTTGTTCGGTGTACACGAAGTGGTTGCTTTGGCCTGTTAAAAAGGTAAAATTAGCGTCCCCATCGTTCTTGCCTTGAAAGCGTAAATCGTTATCCGTTTTCACATAAGAAGACTTTAATCCCGTGCCCCATTTCGACTTCAAGAAGGAGGGAAGGACATAATCTAATTTGAAGGAATATTGATCCACAAGTGATTTGGCATTATTCAATAAAAGGGAGTCTGGACGCAAGCTGCTAAAATCCCCTTTTTGAAACTGAGAACGCAAATTAGAGCCACTATTGTCCACAAATCGCGCATAGTCTAGGTCAATTGTTAGTTCGCGACCCGTGCTATCATAGGTGTGCTTAAAGTTGAAATTTGCTGCGTAATTATGACTCGGATTTCCCACATTATTGAAGGTATTTAATCGAGTTAATGCCGTGCCAGCACTCGTATATTGAATGGTCTGATTCAATCCATTGTTCAACGTATATTGGTTGATATTTCCAGAGACTAAAATACCCACAGTCGTTTTCTTTGAGTAATACCAGTCTACGCCCCCTTTCAATTGGGTCGTTTGGTTCTCATTTTTAAAACCATATCCATTCTCCCAAACTTCGTTTTGGGTTCTGAAGTAACGGGTTAAATAATTACGTTCTAAGGTTGATCGGTTCACCACTGACCCATTTCCAAACCAGTTCCAACCATTCTTCCGGTAATTCAAATTCACCCCAGTACTTTGGCGAGAATAAACGCCTTGTGCTAATGTTGCGTTAGCTGACCCATTCAGTCCGATATTGGAATTCTTTTTTAGTTTGATATTGATAATTCCACCGGTTCCTGCCGCATCATAGCGAGAGGACGGATTCGCCATAATCTCGAGTTGAGAGATCTGATCAGCCGGTAAATTCTTTAAATAATTCGCTAAATCGGCTCCTGTCAAATAGGAGATTTTACCGTCAATCATCACTTTTGCTCCCGATTTACCACGTAAGGAAATGTTTCCGTCTTTATCTACAATCACACCAGGGGAACGCTCTAATAATTCCATGGTCGTATTTCCTGCTGCCATCGCAGAATTCTCCACATTAACGATGGTTTTGTCTAGCTTTTTTTCGATGAACGGTTTAGTCGCCGTAACTTTTACTTCTGCTAATTCTGTGCTTAAAGGCAAAAGTGAAATAGTGCCTAAATCGATTTTAGAATCGGCGGTTATTTCCTCTAAAACTATTTTTATGGGTTTAAAACCCGTCGATTGGAGGGTTAGAGTAAATTTACCCAGGGGTAATTTGGAGACACGTAATTCACCATTTTCGTCTGTATTCATCCCCTTTACGAGGCTAGAATCGGCGGTTTTCTTCAGCAGAACGGTCGCGAAAGGCAGCGCTTCTTTGTTGGAATCTTGAATGCGGAGGTGTAAGGAATTTTGGCTAAAAGCCGTAATCGAACAGACTAGTAGTAATGCAATAAATTTCATGGGGACAAAGTTCCCGAAATTATGAGAGGAATGGAAATAGAAAATGATGAGTGGCGAGGGTTTTGCATTCGAATCTAAAAATGTGCTTTG
>JAGWUO010000199.1 GCA_028868395.1 Cytophagales bacterium
TCTTCGATGAAGCAGCTCGTTTAGTTGTGATGCATCAGCAAGGGAGTACCTCTCTAATTCAACGTAAGTTGAAATTAGGCTATAACCGCGCAGGTCGTTTAATTGATCAATTAGAGGCGGCAGGAATCGTAGGTTCTTTTGGTGGTTCGAAGGCCAGAGAAGTACTCGTGAAATCAGAGACGGAATTAGAAGAGATTTTGAAAAATTTATAAGATGAAAAAAGGACTATTATTAATTGCTTTAAGTTTTAGTGTTTTTGCACAATCGAACAAGGCGGTAAGCCTGATTGACGGGATGCAAAAGAAATACAAGGCGATGGGCTCATTCTCCGCTAATTTTACCTACCAAACTGAAGGGGCAGCCACTATGTCTGGTTCAATTACGGTGAAGGGTACGAAGTTTCGTTTAAAAACGGCTGGCCAAGAGATTTTTAATAACGGAAAAGAAGTAGCCACCTACATCAAAGAAATCAATGAGGTGAACATCTCCAGCTTTGATCCATCAGAAGGTGATTTGAATCCAGCTAAAATCTATTCATTCGACAAGAAGGCCTACAAGATCTCTTTAAAAGGCGAATCAGCTGGCGTCTCGACAGTTGAGTTAGCTCCAGTGGCAAAAGGCACTCAGGTGAAGAGTATCGCCCTTAAAATCTCAAATGCCGATCTATCCGTAAGTGAATGGACGATCATTAACAAGGCAGGAAAGAAACAGCATTTCAAAGTGGCAAAATTAAACCCGAAAGCGAATGCTGATGATAAGTTCTTCAATTTCGATAAGAAAGCCTTTCCAGGGGTAGAAGTGAACGATTTACGTTAATATCTACATTATTGCACATAAAAAAAGGCCTCTCGAAAGAAAGGCCTTTTTTGTGAGTATTGTAGAAGATTAAACAGTCTGCAAAATTAATTGCTTCATAATTTCTAATCCATCCGTATTATTCAAATCTGGATCTGCCGCTCTTTCTGGGTGGGGCATCATTCCAAATACGTTTCTGCTTTCATTACAGATACCGGCGATATTTAAAAGACTACCATTCGGGTTTGACTCTTCTGTTACCTCACCATTCTCGTCGCAATAGTAGAACAAAATTTGGTCATTTGCTTTCAAAGAGGCCAAAGTCTTTTCATCTGTAAAGTAGCGTCCCTCTGCGTGAGCGATAGGTATTTTGTAGGCTTTATTCGTATCTAATTCTTGAGTTAACAATGAATTATTCGTAGCTGCTTTTAAGTAGATATTCTTAGAAATGAATTTCTGAGAATTGTTTCTTAATAAAACGCCAGGTAATAAATGTGCTTCAACTAATACTTGAAAGCCATTGCAAATACCCATTAAATAGCCACCATTTTTCGCATGTTCGATTACGTGCTCCATAATAGGGGAGAATCGAGCAATAGCACCAGAACGCAAGTAATCTCCATAAGAGAAACCACCAGGAACGATAATGAAATCACAGTTTTGTAAATCAGTCTCTTTGTGCCAAAGTTTAACAGCCTCATAGCCTAAACTTTGAATGACTCCGACTGTATCGTCGTCACAATTGGATCCTGGGAATACTACTACACCAAATTTCATATCTTCTTTGCTATTATTTTGTGCAAAAATACGGTTTTTGAATGAAAAATGCAGACCCTCTTGAGCTTTTATTTTAGCCAAAATCCGAGTCTCAACCCTGCTTTGGTTTCAAATCCATTTTGCCCAATTCCCGCATTTACCGAAAGGTCTAAATGAATATGGCTATTGTAGTTTCGTTGAATCCCCCAAACACCCCCAGCATATAGATGGGTTGCCTCTTCCCCTTTCACAAATACAAATGAAGGCTCTGCAAACAATCCGATATAATTTCCAGAATAATGAGTGGAGAGACGTCCTTCGTCTCTCCTTTTTTCTAGATTATAATAGTGCCGATATTCGCCTCTCAATATAAATAATTTCGATTGTAGACCATTTGTACTACCATAACCGATGGAGTTTCCAATTGAAAATTTCAGCGAGTTGTTTTCTTGTATTCTCTTCTCTAAGCCGATGGAAGGAGATAAAATAGAGATGGAATACAATGGCTTGGTTTCTTGTGCACTCAGTTGAAGTACGACAAAAAGCAGAATAATGGTGATCGGGTATTTCATAAGAATAAGTTTAAAATTGTAAGGAATAAGTAAGGCCATTTCTTCCACGACAAACAGCCGTTCCAATGTTTGAAGCCCAATTCAAGGGAACATAATTGAAGGTTTCGTCTATCACTGTTTCGATTTTATAATCGTCTTGTGTCGTAGCTGTATAATGTTTAGAAAAAGGAGTGTAATATTCGAGGAAGTTAATATCGCCTTCCATGGACATAGCTGCACTACTATTACCCCAATAATAGGTGAACCAAAAGCGTTGACGCCACTCGTGTTTTACTCGCACGGCTAGTTTGCGGTAGAAGCCTAAGTCTAGCAGATAAACTTCTGCGGTAAAGCGACAGGTTCCTTGTCCTGGATTTTCGTAGGTGACAGAATTGCTTTCGACTTTATTCAGTACTTTACTAGTTGTATTTTTAAGAGCAGTTGTAGGCTGACTTTGGTAAACTGTTGCTTGTGCCACTTTCTCAGGTGAGGCGAGGAAAGTCGCTTTGCTCTGTTCGAAATCAACGATTCTAATTTGAAAGACTTTGGAAGGATTGACCCGGTATACTAGTTCGCCTATTTGTATAAGCCCATCTTTGTTTATCAACCGGCTTAAAATGGGGTCATCAACGATGGGCTGAAGTGATTTATCATCTCCATCACCTACGAGTTTTAGCATGTGTTCAAATCCAGTTAGGTCTCCGGTTTCTGCTATTTGCGTCAAGGTCAATGAATCTAATTTGCGCAATTCCGTGCTTTGTGATTCCAAGAATTGAATGTCGCGCAAAATGCTAGGGTCGGAGGGATTCTTTTGGAATTTTTCGACATAAGCCTGAAAAGCGACTTGATCTTCGAAGGCCAGAAAACCATTCGCGTTCAGAAGCGTGTGCGTCGTGTTTACAGGAACGATGGTCGCTGATGGGTCTTTCGTGCAAGACGTAAAAAATATAGTGCAGGCAAATAGGATTGCCACGACATACGTCGTGTAGTGATTTTTCATTGTATTAGTGGTTAAATGTGAGTACTGGGATAAAGGTAGACTAATATTTGAAAGTTTAGTACCCACTGATAGAGATTACCAAGTAACTGATAATGAAAAAGGCCGCGACTCGTAGAGTCGCGGCCTTTCAAAACCTAACAGGAAATAAATCCTAGTATCTGTAGTGCTCTGGCTTGTATGGCCCTGCTTGAGGAACGCCAATGTATTCAGCTTGCTCTTTTTCTAACTTCTCTAATTTAGCACCAATGTGCGCTAAGTGTAAGTAAGCTACTTTCTCATCTAAGTGCTTAGGAAGAATGTACACTTTGTTCTCATAGTTCGCTGAGTTCGCCCAAAGCTCTAATTGAGCCAATGTTTGGT
>JAGWUO010000200.1 GCA_028868395.1 Cytophagales bacterium
AAATGAGAACGATTGGGGTTAGCGTAGCCGACACTTTGGACGATGGCTACATTTCCTTGATCGTACAATGATTTGATACCCGTCATCGAGGGATGCAAATACATACCCTTTTTCAGGGCTAAGGCATCGACTTTTTTGATGGAGATATCCGGCCTTTTGGCAAAATACGTATCATCTTCAGCCGGAATTACCGTATTTAATCCATCATTTCCTCCCGCTAATTGAATGATCACCAGCACATTTCCGGCGGGAACTGAAGCTGCTATTCCGGCTGGCAATTGCGCATAGGCTTGCCCCGGAATTCCGGCAATACCTAGACCTACCCCTCCGGAGAGAAGCGCCATTTGCCGTAAAAATTCAGACCGTGTCAGTTCCTTCTTCATTCTTAACAGAGTTGAAATTCGGGTAATCGCATCACTGCTTTAAAAAACTGTTGCAAATTCACATTCACTCCCGGTAAATAAGTCGAGTAATTTTTTACGATGGTGCCTGCTAGTAGCGTTTCTAACAAAAATGCTTTCTTTTTAGCGGTGGGCGGAAAAGCTAAAAATAAGAGACAGACGTCATCTACGAATTCGACGGCCTTTTCTGAGTTGTTAAATGTTTGCGCATACGGTACAGGCACTAGTTTACCCGTCACTGCCACACCATTGTAGCGCTTTCCAGTAATCAAGGAATCCGTAAATCCTCCTCTGTAGGAATAGGTTGTAGAAGAAATCCATTCCCGCTGACCCGGCCAACCTGCCACATTGGGAGGCTGAAAAAGTTGCATTTGGAGTACTTTGGACATCTCATACATATTCACATAATCCGGTGTTGGCAATTCCAACAGCTTGGAGGCGCCCACCATTAATTCGGTTGGATTCTTGATTTTACTTCCTATGTAACCGGGGGTATAAAATTCCTCTGAAGTAAACAGGAATTTAAGCAGGGGTTTTATTTCGTAGTTATTTGACCGTAAAACCGTAGCCATCTGTTGAATAAAAGCCTCGTTTGGTTTGTAGTAGACAAACTCTTTGTACAGTTTTCGACAGATGAACTCAGCCGTGGCTTTTTGACTAAAAATATGATCAATCAAGGAGTTCACATCAAATTTAGCCGTCTTTCCAAGAACGGTAACAGAGGCTTCTGTATACCAGCGAGAGGCCACAAACGTTGCCGTTAAACCATTCACTTGCCAGCCAGAAAGCACTTTCGCTGCTTGTTTGATATCAGTCTCCGTGTAATTACCGATGCCCATCGTAAACAATTCCATCAATTCGCGCGCATAATTTTCGTTAGGCGCTGAACCTCGAGAATTATTACCATCCAGGTAAATGAGCATAGAAGGATCAATGGAGATCTCTTTCACTAATTGTTTAAAGTTCCCGAATGCATATTTTCTGAACAGGGCATTTTGGGCGTACATGTTTTGGGGATATACGACCTTATCGCGTTCATTCGAAAAGTGATTATGCAAAAAGAGCACCATTTTCTCCCGCATGTTCAAGCCCTCTTTGTACATCAAATCGAACCACCAATAATTGAATTCTCGGTACCAGGTTCCTGTCTCTCCGGAAGTGGTTTGAGAGGCCGCTGGCACTGTATTGATCCACGTATTAGGAGCTGAAGGTGCTGGATTGTCCTTTAAAATGGCTAAATCCAATAAATCCGAGAAGGTGCCGTATCCCTGCGCAAGGGACAAATCACCCTTCGAATACCCAAAGAGTGTTCTATTTAACAAATGACCCACATTGATTGCGTTCCACACTGGCATCTTATTCGATAAATTTAATTCGTAATGTGGTATCCGGTTTAGTAAAACGTTGCACGCGGACATCCAATGAATTCGCGGCTTTGCTTACGCGCTGAGGAACGGCGATTTGATCAAAGAAAACGGGATCCGCTTCGACTAGGTCCACGATTTGCTTTTTACCTTTTTCCCCTTTGATGACTAGGTAATAATGTATCTCGCTTTTGTGTTTTGCGTCGGTGTATTTCTTACGGATTGTTCCGTTCCAGGCCATTTCGGTGATTTCGTCCGCTTCGTTGTATACTTTTTCGGACCAAATATTGGGCAAGAAGATCTGTGCCGCAAAGGCCATTCCTGTCATTGCGATGAGAATAGAACCAAAGTTTTTGCCAAAAAAATCGTCTCGATTCGCAGATTCCCCAGCGGATGCGCCACCACCCATCCCGCCAAAAAGGGGCATTTTTAATTTCTTGCGGGGAGCTCTGCGCGGTGGAACTGGAACGTTAGACATTTTGTTAAGGACTTTAATTTACAAATCAACTAATTTTGATCGGATTCTTACATTTTTTTGGGATTAATTTATCGATTATAGTAAGGATAAAAATTCAAATTGGTAAATTGCCTTTTCATTTTTCCAAACGCCTAACAAGCACAGAATATTATAATGATTTCATTCATCAGTAAATCGGTAACGAAAATTTTTGGCACGAAATCAGAGCGCGACATTAAAGCGTTGATGCCTATCGTTGAGAATATAAAAAATGAGTACGCTAAACTAGCGAGCTTGTCTGACGACGAATTGCGCGGTAAAACAGCGGAATTCAAATCGCGCATTGCGGCTTTTTTATCCGATATAGATAATCAAATTACTTCCCTACATACTTCCGCTGAAGAGACAGAAGATGTAGATGCGAAAGACCGTTTTTTCCAACAAATCGATGCCCTTCAACTAGAGCGTAATTCGCGCTTAGAGGTCGTTTTGATGGAAATCTTGCCAGAAGCCTTCGCCGTGGTGAAGGAAACAGCGCGTCGTTTCACGGAAAATAAGCAATTAGTGGTTTCTGCTACGGTAGAAGATAAATTCATCGCTTCTAAGAAGAAGAATGTGGTGATTGAGGGTGACAAAGCGATTTGGAAAAATCAATGGTTAGCCGCAGGAAATGAGATTACCTGGGATATGGTGCACTATGATGTGCAATTAATCGGGGGTATCGTATTACACCAAGGAAAGATTTCTGAGATGGGTACGGGTGAAGGAAAAACACTCGTTTCTACCCTTCCTACCTATTTAAATGCTTTAGCCGGTCGTGGTGTTCACTTAGTAACGGTGAATGATTACTTAGCGAAACGTGACTCGGAGTGGAACGCGCCATTGTTTGAATTCCACGGTTTAAAGGTGGATTGCATCGATAAGCACGAACCGAACACGGAAGAGCGTCGTGCCGCTTATTGGGCAGACATTACCTATGGTACGAATAATGAATTTGGTTTTGATTACTTGCGCGACAACATGGCGCGTA
The DNA here is from genome assembly GCA_028868395.1 of Cytophagales bacterium. Next base: position 3,253 of record JAGWUO010000200.1, read on the forward strand.
GTTTAGAGGATCAAGTCCAAAGACCACACCATTTTGCCATGGTCGATGAGGTCGATTCCGTGTTAATTGATGACGCGAGAACGCCATTGATCATCTCAGGACCCATTCCAAGAGGCGACGAACAAGAGTTTGAAACCTTCCAACCACGTATTCACAAATTAGTCGAAGCGCAGAAGCAGATCGTTCAGAACTTCTTAGTAGAAGC
>JAGWUO010000201.1 GCA_028868395.1 Cytophagales bacterium
AAATAAACCATCATAAAATAAAAGGAAGATATAAAACAAGGTTGAGAACATCTATATCTTAATGGCTTTTACGGTAAATACAATATCAATAAAAACGAATAGCAGTATTAAAATTACTAAATAAATGCGCACATAGGAACTTTTAATCCAACTGTTAAGACTATCCGTTGAAAAAATGGTAGACTTATTTCCCTCTAAAGAAATGGATTGCCAATTATAATTGGCTTTCTCGAATACAACGTATTGATCTTCTTTGGGACGAGAAGGGAATGGATCTTCTAATATGCGTTTAGGGTGTGCGGTCGTATTTTCTGTGGCCTTTTCTATTAAATTCAAAAAAGAATCGCGATTCGTAGCTGGAATTATTTGGAGAAATTGATCCTGATGTGGTTCATAAATAGATAAACTATAGGTGCCATTTTCTGGCATCTCTGATGCTTTTTCTACCATGGAATTCCACGTTAAACTGGAACTCTTGGAGGAGATAACAAACAAAGTTGTCCCTAATTTTGTGCTTTCTTTATCCTTATTTTGCTTAGTACTAATGGTATAAAAACAAAGAATTAGCAAGGCAATCAGTAGTAGGAATCTTAATATGTATTTGAATACAAGTACTCTTGAGATTTGGAAAACCTTACCTCTTGCTAAATAATATTTGTAGGCAATGAGTAACGAAGAGCCTATAAATAAACCTACCAATAAAATACCTATTTCCTTTAAATTCATAAAAGGGGGTAAATTCAATTAAAATTAAATTGCTATTTTTACAATTCTATCAAAAATAGCATGGATATATTAAAAAGTAAGCGTCTCGATCACCTAAAATATGAAATTCGTGGACCGGTTTATGATAAAGCATTAGCTCTTCAAAATCAGGGTTACAAGATCACTTCGTTAAATATTGGTAATCCAGCCGCCTTTGGCTTTGAGACGCCCGATGAAATTGTCCATGATATTATCGTAAATATACGAAATGCACAGGGATATGTTGATTCTCGAGGTTTATTTGCTGCACGAAAGGCAGTTATGCAGTATTACCAAAATCTCGGTGTTAAAAATATCCTAATAGAAGATATTTACATTGGTAATGGGGTAAGTGAGTTGATTTCATTAGTAATGACGGCTTTGTTGAATACGGATGACGAAGTATTGATACCCTCCCCTGATTACCCTCTTTGGACTACTGTGGCAGGTTTAGCCGGTGGCAAAGCCATTCACTATAATTGCGACGAGGCCAATGAGTGGGCTCCTGATCTTGCTGATATGGAAGCTAAAATCACATCCAATACTAGAGCAATCGTTTTAATTAATCCAAATAACCCTACAGGAGCTGTCTATTCTAAAGAAACAGTTAAACAAGTAGTGGCCTTAGCAGCTAAACATCAATTAGTTTTATTCGCAGATGAAATCTATGATAAGATTCTGTATGATGGGACTTCTCATCATACCGCTGCCGGTTTATCGGATGATATTTTAATTATCACGATGGGTGGTTTGTCTAAAAATTACCGTGCGGCAGGATTTAGAGGTGGATGGATGATCTTAACAGGGGCAAAACACAAGGCAAAATCGTATATAGAGGGATTAAATTTCTTATTTAGTACCCGTTTATGTGCGAATGTGATTACTCAATATGGAATTCAAACAGCATTAGGAGGTTACCAATCAATCAATGACTTAGTGGCTAAAGAAGGTCGTTTAAATCGACAAATGAACTTAGCCTACGAACGAATTAATGCCATTGATGGAGTTAGTGCTGTAAAGCCTAAAGGAGCTTTGTATTTGTTCCCGAAAATAGATTTATCTAAGTTCAATTTTGAAGATGACAATCATTTTGTGATGTCACTATTAGAGGAACAAAAGATATTAGTGGTAGGTGGACAAGGATTTAATTTCAAAGAGAAAGATCATTTTAGAATTGTATTTCTTCCACACGTAGAGCAATTAGGTGTTGCCTTAGATAAAATTGCGCTTCACTTTGAAAATTACCGCAAATGATATTTAACGAATTTTCCCGTAAACAAAAGCTATTTATATTCCTATTTGGAGTATTCTTAACGAATGCAATTGTTGCGGAGATTATTGGCGTTAAGATTGTCAGTATTGAACGTACGTTGGGATTTTCTCCCTTACATTGGGCAACACCATGGGGTGATTTTTGGGACTTGAATCAAACAGCTGGAGCGCTAAATTGGCCACTTGTTTTTATTACTTCCGATATCATTAATGATTATTTTGGCAAGAAAGGTGTTCGGTTTATTTCCTTTACCACTGCCCTATTTATCGCTTTTTCCTTCTTCATTATTTACACGGCTACATTACTAGTCCCAGCAGATTTTTGGGTAGAGGTTAATAAGGGTTCTGAAAATTTCAATATTAATTCGGCCTTTGCCAGAATTTTTCGCCAAGGTTTGGGTATTATTCTGGGTTCATTATCAGCATTTTTAGTTAGTCAAATCATTGATGCCTTAGTTTTTGAAAAGATTAAATCACGAACAGGGTCGAAACATATCTGGTTAAGAGCTACGGGATCTACGCTGATATCGCAGTTAATTGATAGTGTATTGGTAATTGGGATAGCCTTCTATGCATTTGGCAATTGGACTTTTACACAATGGATGAATGTCTCTTTCAATAATTACTTCTACAAATTCTTTGTTGCCATTCTATTTACGCCTTTACTTTATCTAGCACATTGGATGATAGAGAAGTATTTAGCTAAGGATAAAGCGCTTTAGATTATCGGCAATAACGGCAGTTGAAATGCCAACATTTAAAGATTCTGCATCTCCGAAAGCTGGAATAGTGATTCGTTCGTCTAAACTTTCCATAATTTCTTCCCGAATGCCATTTGATTCATTTCCTAAAATGATAAACCCTTTTTCAGGAAACTGGTAGTGATGTATATTTTCACCATTCAGAACAGCACCTATTTTTTTATAGTCACTATGTGCTTTAAAAAAGGATGGTAGGTCCACATAGGCAAATTCGATACGTGAGAAAGAGCCCATAGTTGAGATGATTACTTTGGGATTATAAAACTCCGTACAATCTTCTGATAGAACCAATTGTTTAAATCCGTACCAATCACAAATTCGAATAATCGTTCCTAGATTTCCTGGATCACGTATACCGTCGAGTACGATGGTAAAACGGTCTTGAATTTGAAAAGAAGGAAATTTCTTTTGTTGTACGACGGCAAAACCTATTTGATTGTTGACTAAGGTGCTTAACTTTTGGATCGTATCTATATCTAAAAGATAGATTGGTGCATTAGAAGCTTGACTGATTCTATGGGATAATGCTGGTTGACTCTCACTAATGACAAAAAAATCGACTTGAAAGTCTGATTTGATTAATTCAAGCAGAGACTTCTCCCCTTCCACTAAAAATAAATCATTCTCTTTTCTTCCTTTTTTAGAATGTAGGGAATTAAT
>JAGWUO010000202.1 GCA_028868395.1 Cytophagales bacterium
CTTCAAAGATGGCTAGGTTCACTTCTTCGATTTCTTCAACCCCATGTTCCCTCACCACTGCTTTCAATTGTTCTATCGTAATTGACGCTTCTTTTAATCCATTTTCCTTTACAAGGCCATCATAAATTAACAAGATTGGTTCGCCATCGATTGCTTTGCTAATATTTTTACTATTGTTCGTAACCCACTTAAAAACATAATTCATGGCAAATAATGCCAAAGCCGCTACCAAACCGCCAGACAAACTGGTATCATTCCCCACCATCGCTGTCTGTACGGAATTAGAGATCAACAAAATAAAAACCACGTCCACTACGGATAATTGCGCAAATTCTTTCTTCCCAAAAACACGAATAGCCGCTACGATAAACACGTAAACGGCTATTGATTTGAGGGCAATGATTACATAGCCTTCCATCATTCTATTTTTTCTTTTCCGCAGCCATCACCATAGACAACTTCAATTTAGCTGCCAGGTCATAGATATTGGTTAATTCTTGTACCGTTTGATTTCGGTCCATTCGAACCACTAATGTCACCGCCTTTTTTGTGGTCACTTCATTCGTTAATTCCGTCTCTAAATTCGCTACATCCACTAATCGATCATCAATGTAGTAGTTCAACTTGTCGTCCACTGTTAAACGAATCACTTCATTCGCAGGCGTAGGCATCGGCTTTGCCGTTTCTGGCAAAAGCAATTTAATTGCATCCGGGGAAGCTAACGTTGAAATCATTAAAAAGAACATCAATAAAAAGAAAAGGATGTCCGCTAGGGCTCCTGTTTCTACTTCTGATGCTTCTCTGGCTCTTTTTCTGAAGTTCATCGAATTAGGCTTTAGACGCTGGTTTATGAAGAATATCTAAGAAATCAATCGCTGTAATTTCCATTTTATTAATGGTACGATCAATCATGGTCGTTAACAAAGTATAAAGTACATAGGCAATAATACCCACGATTAAACCTGATGCCGAAGTCACCATTTTCTCATAAATACCACCCGCAATCGTAGAAATATCAATTTTATTAGAGATCGAGATGTTATGGAAGGTACGAATCATACCCGTTACTGTTCCAAGGAATCCAAACATCGGGGCAATACGTGCAATCGCACTAAGAATCCCTAAATTCTTCTCCATATTGTAGATTTCTACTTTGGCCTTATTCTCAATCGCCGCTTCAATATCGCGGATTGGAGAACCTAAACGAGATAAGCCTTTTTCCAAAAGCTTCGCAATCGGATAAGAAGTTGCTTTACAGAAATTAATTGCTCCCTGCACATTGCCAGCTAACAACATATCATTAATGGTATGCAAGAAATTCTCATCTAATTTTGCCGTCTTACGGATATATAAATAGCGTTCAATGAACAAGAAAACAGCCGCAGCAAACAAGAAACCGATCGGATACATCACATATCCCCCTTTTCCTAATAAGTCTAAAACCGAGAATTCTTCTACGACTACCTTAGTCACTTCTTGAACCGGTCCAGAAGCATTAACAATAGAATCTGCCACGGCAGAAGAAAGTGAATCGACGGTTACACCCGCCTGAAGTAAAATAGTTGCTAGCGATAAAGCCATAGGATGAATTGATTAATCTTATTTACTACAAGTTTACAATTTTTTTTTCAATTTCTAAGGCTGACTTACGGAAGATTGGAGTTCCGTAAACCAAAATCCTTCCTTCAAACTATAGGACGAAAACCAAAGCTCATTTATAGCTAATTCCCGCACTACTTTCTCCACTAAAAAAGTCGCATAAGGAAATATACTTGCCCTAAATGCCTTCATTCCAGGATAGGCCACCCGTTCTTCATAAGGCAAGGCATCTAAATTTGTCTTGTGCTGCAAAAACGTAGGAACATCTAATTCACAAGAAGCAGGAGTATCCCCAGGTCTATTCTCAATATCCAAAATCGTTTCAAAGGCCCCAGCGGCTCCTATTAAAACAGTCGGTTTAGCCTCATTACAAACTTCAAAAAGCGATTTCATTTCCTTCGAAACATAGGCATCTAAATCAGGTACCACAGAAAGATTAAACTCATTTTCCACCGAAAAAAGCGACTTCAAACGCAATCCACCTATTTCTAAACTCACCCGATACAAGACCTTTTGACCCTTAAACAAGATAAACTCCACACTTCCTCCGCCTATATCCATGACCAAACTCGTTTTCTCCCAACGTTCAGGCAAGGAGTTTCGTATACCCGCATAAATATATTCTGCCTCTTGAATTCCGTCAATGATATGAATGCGTATCCCTAATTCACTAAAGACTCGCTCCTGAAATTCTTTTGAATTAGATGCTCGGCGCAGAATGCTCGTTCCGATGGCATAAAAATGATTCAAATCACCACCTTTGGCCAGAAAAACTTGTTTAAATTCAGCTAAACATGTGATAGCCCGATTCATTGCGTCTTCTTGTAAAATCACCTCTTCCATCGCACCCATACCTAAACCGACCGGTCGCTGCAAATGCTCCTCCACCCGAAATTCAGATAAAGGTGAAATCAATAATTGAAAGGTATTCGTACCGAGGTCCGCAATAGCGCAGATTTTTGACATTATCAGATGTTTGGAACAAAATTAAGCCGAAAAGGCGTTCAAGAATAAATAATATTCTTTATTTTAGTAAAAATGTATCCTGAAAAATGCTAGATCCCGAATTCGACGAGAATAAAGAAGACATCCAGTCTTCCGTTCAACGGTACGAAAACATGTTGAATCAGCAAGAAAACGCGTTTTTCGATGCAGAAACCTTAGAACAAATCGCAGAACACTACTTTGTGCAGTCGCGTTTTGATCAAGCTTTAGAGGCCGTGAATTTAGGCCTAAGTCACTACAGTTATTCGTTGGAATTAATTACCCTGAAAGCGCAAATTTTAGGGGAAATGCAAAAGCCAGAAGAGGCGATGGAGTTAATTGAAAATGCCATCCTACTTTTCCCTAACGATATCGAATTAACCCTCGTTAAAGGCTATTTATTAAGCCAAATGGGGCAACACGAAGAATCTATCCAACTCTTTTTGGCTTCTTTAGACCGAACAGAAGAAAAAGACGAAGTCTATTTTAGAATTGGCTTGAGCTACCAAGCCTGGGGAAAACCCCGCGAGGCGGTGGATATGCTTAAGAAGTGCTTAGAGTTAAATTCAGAGAATGAAAATGCCTTAGTGGAACTGGCTAATTGCTTGGATGAAATAGGCAAAATCGAGGAAAGTATCCCTTATTATAAGCAGTTCATCGATGCGGATCCTTTTTCTTTTACAGCTTGGTACAATTTAGGAATCGCCTATTCGAAACTGAAGCAATTTGAGAAGGCCATTGATGCCTATGAATATTCGCTTGCCATTGAACCTACATTTGGGTCTTCCCTATTTAATTTAGGGAATACTTACATGAACATTCAGGAGTATGCGAAGGCGGAGGAATCGT
>JAGWUO010000203.1 GCA_028868395.1 Cytophagales bacterium
GAAAAAATCATCGAACATTTCAAAGGATCCGATCAAGTCAGAATCACCCACATTTACTGCAACAACCCATCAGCGGGGATTATTCAGCGAGCGGAGCGATTAGGCGTGCCTTGCCGCGTTTTTGACAGAGAATCTTATAAGAACGGAACCGTGTTAAAAGAAGTTCAATCGCTTAGAACAGATTGGATTATTTTAGCCGGCTTTTTATGGCTGATCCCCGCCGAATTCGTGAAATCTTTCCCGCAGCGTATTGTAAATATTCATCCAGCTTTACTTCCTAAATTTGGCGGAAAAGGGATGTATGGACACTTCGTTCATGAAGCAGTCGTAGCGGCAGGAGAAAAAGAATCGGGGATTACCATTCACTATGTGAATGAGCATTATGATGAGGGTGCGACCATCTTTCAGAGTTCGTTCGAAGTATTACCTACCGATACTCCGGAAGATGTCGCTAGAAAAGGGCAGGTATTAGAGCACCGCGATTTCCCTCGGGTGATCGAGTCGCTTATTACTCCTTAATTTCTTCGTAGGGAACATAATCACCCTCGTCTGCTGACTTAGGCTTAGATTTCGCGGCAGAAGGTGGAACATAATCCACATCAATCGTGCCTTCTTTGCGCGCTTTCGAGGCAGTCTGCTTCGAGCGAATATCTTGTTCAGACATCTTCTTGTGCACCTGCGTGATGACGTATCCCTTCAGCAAAAAGCGCAATAAAGGAAATACGACATAATACAATACTAATCCTAAAGCGAGTAACTTCAGCATCTTATCTACTTAGATATAAGTTTCTTTCACCATATACTTTGCGGAAGAAATCGTCCTTCAAATCATCGATGAAATAGATGGCTTCTCCTGTGGACTTCATTTCAGGCCCTAATTCCATATTAACGTTCGGGAACTTAGAGAAAGAGAATACCGGGATTTTGATCGCGTATCCTTTTTTCACGGGTTGGAAGTTGAAATCTTTCACCTTCTTGTCTCCTAACATCACTTTCGTTGCGTAGTTCACGTAAGGTTCTTGATAAGCCTTGCAAATGAATGGTACGGTACGAGAAGCACGAGGATTCGCCTCGATGATGTACACCACTTCGTCTTTCACGGCGAATTGGATGTTCAAAAGGCCTTTGGTCTTCAAAGCCACCGCAATTTTACGCGTGTGATCTTCGATTTGCTTCATCACGTTATCAGATAAATCAAATGGAGGTAATACAGAGTGCGAGTCACCCGAGTGAATACCCGCTGGCTCGATGTGCTCCATCATTCCGATGATGTACACGTCCTCGCCGTCGCAGATCGCATCTGCCTCCGCCTCGATTGCGTTCTCTAAGAAGTGATCTAATAAAATTTTATTGCCGGGAATATCACGTAAGATATCTACCACGTGTTGCTCTAATTCTTGTTCGTTGATGACGATTTTCATCGATTGACCACCCAAAACATAAGACGGACGCACTAACAAAGGATAACCCAATTCGCGACCTAAAGCCACCGCATTATCTGCATCTTCACATACGCCAAACTTCGGATACGGAATATCTAAGTCTTTCAACAAGCTCGAGAACGCACCGCGATCTTCTGCTAAATCCAAGGCTTCAAACGAAGTTCCTAAGATTTTGATGCCGTATTTCGAAAGCTTCTCGGCTAATTTCAAGGCCGTTTGGCCGCCTAATTGAACGATAACACCTTCTGGTTTTTCATGCTGGATGATATCGTACACGTGTTCCCAGAATACTGGTTCGAAGTATAATTTATCCGCGATGTCAAAGTCCGTCGAAACCGTTTCTGGATTCGAGTTGATCATAATCGTCTCATAACCCGCTTCTTTCGCGGCTAAAACGCCGTGCACACACGAGTAGTCAAACTCAATCCCTTGACCGATACGGTTTGGACCTGAACCTAAAACGACTACTTTTTTACGTCCTGAAGATACGGATTCGTTATCTAAAACCGCCGATGCTCCCTCTTGACCGAAAGTCGAGTAGTAGTACGGAGTCTTCGCTTCAAATTCTGCCGCACAAGTATCCACGCATTTGTAAATACGCTTGATGCCTACCGCGTTTCGCTTGTCGTAAACTTCTGATTCTAGGCAACGCAAGGTGTGGGCGATTTGGCGATCTGCGAAACCTTTGTGCTTCGCTTCTTCTAACAAAATCGTTGGGATGTTGTGGATTGAGTATTTCTCCATCTCCTTTTCCACACGCACTAGATCTTCGATTTGGTTCAAGAACCATTTGTTGATCTTCGTTAATTGCTGAATCGTTTTGAACGAAATGCCCATTTTGAAGGCATCATAGATATGGAACAAACGGTTCCAAGATGGATTTGCAAGCGAGTGCATAATCGCATCTTGATCGCGTAATTCTTTCCCATCCGCACCCATTCCGTTACGCTTGATCTCTAGAGACTGACACGCTTTTTGTAAGGCTTCTTGGAAATTACGGCCGATACCCATCGTTTCACCTACGGATTTCATTTGCAATCCTAAGGTACGATCTGCCCCTTTGAATTTGTCAAAATTCCAACGCGGCACTTTCACAATTACGTAGTCTAAGGCCGGCTCGAAATAAGCAGACGTCGTTCCTGTAATCGCGTTTGTTAATTCATCTAAATTATAACCGATCGCCATTTTCGCAGCGATCTTCGCAATCGGATATCCCGTTGCTTTAGAGGCCAAAGCCGAAGAGCGAGACACCCGCGGGTTAATCTCAATCGCTATAATTTCATCTGTTTCCGGATTCAACGAGAACTGAACATTACATCCACCCGCAAATTGACCGATGGCGTTCATCATCTTGATGGCCATATCACGCATGCGTTGGTAGATCGTGTCAGGAAGCGTCATCGCTGGCGCAACGGTAATCGAATCACCGGTGTGAATACCCATTGGATCGAAGTTTTCGATCGAACAGATAATAATCACGTTGCCTAAATTATCACGTAAAAGTTCTAATTCGTATTCTTGCCAACCCATGATGGATTGCTCCACTAACACTTCGTGCGTAGGAGAAGCATGCAAACCTTTGTTTAAGGCTGCATCAAAATCTTTAGGATCATGCACGAAACCTCCACCCGTTCCACCTAAGGTAAACGACGGGCGAATAACTAACGGAAATCCTGTTTCTTGTGCTATCTCTTTTCCTTCTAGGAACGAACGAGCCGTACGTCCTTTACAAACACCCACTCCGATTTCTAACATCTTCAAACGGAATTTCTCGCGATCTTCCGTCGTTTCGATGGCTTTGATATCCACCCCGATGATGCGCACACCGTATTTGGCCCAAATCCCTGCCGCATCACAATCAATCGCTAAGTTCAAGGCTGTTTGACCTCCCATCGTAGGCAAAACCGCATCAATTTTGTGATTTTCTAAGATGTGAATGATCGATGCTTTTTCTAATGGCTTCAAATACACGTGATCCGCATTCATCGG
>JAGWUO010000204.1 GCA_028868395.1 Cytophagales bacterium
CCCCTGGAATTTCGGAGCTAAACCGCTTATTAATGATGCTAGAAATCGTAAATGGCCATTTCTTATGGGATAAAGTCAAGGCATCCGTGAAATAATAGCCTTGTTTTCCATCCATATTCAGTACATAAATTTGTGGGTAAATGCGAAGGGACATATCTCGGGTAATAGGAATGTTTGATATGGTCGTATTTAAGGTCAAGAAATTGGTCCAATTCGTTGCCCCGTCACTAACTCCGCGTGAAACTAAATAATACATTCCTACGCTCACATTTTTTGAAACTTGGTAGGTTGGAATCCATTCTGTGGCGATGTATTGTTGGTGTCCCAAAATGGATTTAGGATTTCCTTGTGCATCAAATAAATTCGATGTTCGGAAGGCCACCGATGGGTGAGCCCCTATATTAAATCGAAATTTTTTTGTGTTGATAGCTTTGTATCGAAACCAAAAAATGAAGGACCAAGGCTTGCCCTCCATAGAGAAGCGAAACTGTGGTTCGAAGGCGAAACGACTACTTCCCACCGATAAATCGAAGATCAAAGCCGGCTTCCCTAAAGTAAACATGGGCAAGAGTGAAATGCCATTATTAGTAGCTGATGCCGCGCCTGAAATGTGGTAGGTACTGTCGGTATTTTGTGCTTTTGCAACGAAGAAAGTAAGCAATAGCAATAAAGAAATTTTGTGTATCATTCAAACAGGCTGGATTGGTTTAATGTAAAATTAGGCTTATTTTGTCAATTTTAATTATATTTTTCAAACAGTTTTCTACAATTTTCAAGCATAGGAATTTAAGCTCTTTCTTTCTACATTTGAAAGAACCTAAATGCTCATCAGATGAAAATTCCAGGAAAAGTATTCGTTATTACCGGTGCCGGAAGTGGCATGGGTCGTGAGATGGCCTTGCAGATTATGGCGCGCGGAGGCAAGGTGGCAGGACTTGATGTGCACGGTGCGTCTTTAGCCGAAACGGCCCAGTTATCGGGGGCAAGAGCGGAGAATTTCCTGTCGATAGAAGCGGATATTTCGGATCTGACACAAGTCAATTCCATTCCAGAGAAGGTAATACAGCATTTTGGACAAGTGGATGGGCTGATCAATAATGCGGGAATTATTCAGCCCTTTGTGAAGGTAAATGACTTGACATTGGATCTTGTGAAGCGGGTGATGGATGTGAATTTCTTTGGACTTGTTTATTTAACAAAAGCCTTTCTCCCCCTTTTATTGGAACGGCCTGAAGCACATATTGTCAACATTTCCAGTATGGGAGGTTTTTTACCGGTGCCTGGCCAAAGCATTTATGGCGCTTCGAAAGCGGCCGTCAAGCTTTTTACCGAAGGGCTATATGCCGAATTGAAAGATACGACAGTTACGATTTCCACAGTGTTTCCAGGAGCCATTGCGACGAATATCACCGCGAATTCTGGGGTCGATATGAGTGGCATGAGAGGGGGTAAATCGAGCGGGATGACTGCATTGCCGGCAAAAGAGGCTGCAGCAATCATTTTAGCTGGAATGGAATCCGATCGTTTCCACATTTTGGTCGGATCGGATTCGAAATTCCTGTATTTCTTGAGCCGTTTGGCCCCGGAATACGCCACGAATTTTATTGCAAAAAAAATGAAAGCCCTCTTAGGCTAATTCGCTTCTACCACGAGTTCATATTCCCCAGCACCCAGCTCGAAAACCAGTCGATCTCCACTTATACTGGCCTTAATTCCACCTTTCTGCATTTTGCCTTTAGGTAGTTTCACGAGGGCAGAGGTATTCGCCGGTATAGTGAAACGATAAGTCGTTTTATTTCCATGTTTGGTCCATTCGCTGCTGATTTTCCCGTACATGGTTTCGACGTGGCCTTTGGCAAACGAAATCTTGCCTGTAGGATCTGGCGTAGGTTGCAAAATGAAGTGTTTATAACCTGGGGAGGTTTCGTCGCGCTGAATTCCGAGCGAATGGGTGTACATCCAAGCTGCCACAGCCCCGAAGGAATAGTGGTTAAATGAGTTCATGCTGTTATTCCCGCCGAAGCCATTTTCGATGGTGTACGAGTTCAATCTTTCCCAAATACTGGTCGCCCCATTCGCCACCGAATACAACCAAGACGGATAAGTTTTCGTCGTTAATAATCCGTAAGCGATGTCGTGTTTTCCATTCGCAGACAGCGCCTCCGAAATCGAAGCGGTCCCGATGAAACCGGTCATCAGAGAGAAAGGTGGACGAGCAACGCCTTGGTCATCCTTGTTTGAACGGGTGATGGTTTCGACTAAATGCGTGACTGCGTGTTGTGAATTGATTCCATTGAATACGTTTAATGCCAAAGGTATCGCATAAGATGCCTGCGTATCCATTAGCTGACCTTTGTCGGAAGCTTCCGGTGCTGCGTTGGCATTTGGCGGTCCCATAAAGCCAGTTTTTACACCGGATTTGATGGTTTTAAACGTCGACTTATCCACGTAAATCGTGTTAAAATCGACTTTCTTAGCCTCGCTTTGGGCTAAATAGGCATCTGCATCCGCCGTATATCCTAAAATGCGCGCTACTTTCGAAACAATGGCTAAATCCGCCGCCTGGTACGCCATCCAAAACAACGTGTTGTCATTTTTATTTCCCTCCGGACTAAGCCAGTCGCCTAGCGGGCCTTCGTTCAAAATGCCATCTTTGACTTTCGAATCTAGGAAAGTCATGTAGCGTTTCATCGCCGGATAATGTTCCGCGAGCATCGCCTTGTCGCCATATTGCAAATAGGTTTCCCAAGGAATCACGATACCCGCGCTGCCCCATAAGGTCCCTCCAAATCCTCCGCCCATTGGCGCTACATCCGTGAACCGGCCATCGGCACGTTGCACATCTCGCATCCCTAGCAAGTGGCGGCGCAGGAAATTGTTTACCGGTGCCATCATCGTGGCTGTTTTGGAGAATACGTTGATGTCACCGCTCCAGCCCATTCGCTCGTTTCTCGCGGGAGTGTCCGTAGGGATCGATAAGAAATTAGAGCGCATCGACCAGGTGATATTTGACCACAATTTGTTCACCATCGGGTCCGAAGTTTCGTAAGAGGAACTGATGTTTTTCACGGAAGAAAGTACGATTCCTGCCACCTGAGGCAATTCTGGGGCTTGTTCGATTCCCGTAATTTCGAGGTAGCGGTAGCCGTGGAAGGTAAAACGCGGTTGAATGTATTCGTCTCCACCTTGTAGAATGTGGATATCTTGTGCCAAAGCCGCTCGGATATTCTCGAGCATGATCATTCCTTTTTGGCCGGCATATTCGGCTAAATCAGGATATAAAACTTCGGCAAATCGCATCGTGATGACTTGTCCAGGCTTTCCGTTTTTGATGAAGATTTTAGGAAAGCCGACCATGTTTTGACCCATATCATAGACAAAAAC
>JAGWUO010000205.1 GCA_028868395.1 Cytophagales bacterium
TTGATTATCACAGCTGGTCTGATGGGGTATTTTGGTATTGCCCTTAAGCCTAGTACTATTTTGATTTTCTCCATCGCCTTCGGTATCTCCAGCGATGGTACCATCTATTTCTTGACTCGCTACAAAGAAGAGTGGGGTAAAAATAATCAAAACGTTCAAAGAGCCGTTCAAACAACTATTTTAAAAACAGGAGTTTCGATGTTCTATACAGCCATGATCCTGTTTTTTGGCTTCTTTATTTTTACGGCATCAACTTTTAAAGGAACACAGGCCTTAGGCATATTGGTTTCAGTCACCCTATTGATGGCGATGATTTGCAACTTGATCTTATTACCAGCCTTCTTATTAGGATTAAATAAAAAGGAGATATCCACCATTTTAGAGGAAGATTTGTAAATGACTGAGACTAAACCTTCCTTATATACCCTATCCTTCTTTTTGCTTTGCCTAAGTAACTTTTTGTTTTCGGCTAGTTTTTCGATGATTATTCCAGAGTTACCTGATTATTTAGCGAGCCTTGGTGGAAAAGAATACATTGGGTACACCATTGCCTTATTCACCCTAGCAGCGGGATTATCTCGTCCCTTCTCAGGTAAATTAACGGATCATATTGGACGAATTCCTATAATGGCCTTCGGTTCGCTCGTTTGCTTTATTTGTGGTGGGCTTTATCCGCTATTGCATACCGTTCAGGGCTTTTTGTTTCTACGTTTTATTCATGGAATGTCTACAGGGACTAAACCCACTGCAACGGCAGCCTATGTTGCAGATGTTATCCCGGAAGACCGCAGAGGAGAGGCGCAGGGTAGTTTAGGCATATTCACAGCGACTGGTATGTCCATTGGACCTGCTATAGGCAGTTTTTTAGCCTCGACTTATGGTTTAGATCAAATGTTCTACATCTCCTCCGTCTTTGCCCTAGCCTCTATTCTTATTTTAAGTCGAATGAAAGAGACATTGCCTAAAGCCATGAAATCAAGATTCACTCTTGCTCTTTTTCGAATTGGGTGGAAAGATGTGTTTGAGCCCAAAGTCATTCCCGTATTTTGGGTAATGCTGTTTGTTTCCTTTTCTGCAGGGGCGATGATTACCCTAATTCCCGATACCTCTAAGATAGTAGGTTGGACAAATAAAGGCTTGTATTTTACCATATACACCGTTTCTTCCATTGTGATTCGGTTCTTTTTTTCCAAAGCTTCAGATCAATATGGACGTATTCCGGTGTTGATTTTTGGCTGCTTTATGCTAAGTATTTCGATGTTCTTACTTGTATTTTCAGCGAACTCATATCTACTCATTGCCTCTGCCGTCATCTATGGAATTGCCTGGGGATTCAATACACCTACTTTAGCTGCTTGGACCAATGACTTAGGAGATACAAACCACATGGGACGTGCTATGGCCACCATGTATATCGCATTAGAAGCGGGAATCGGCATAGGCGCCTATGTTTCAGGCGAAATTTACCAAGGAGTAGCTAGCCAAATTCCCATTCCGTTTCTACTAGCTGCCCTATTAGCTTTGTTAGCGTTTTTCTTATTGTGGACAAAAAAACAAAATTGGACCTATGGAATTTAACGAATACTTAATTCAGAAAAACATCTGTTCTGCCAGTTTTTCAGCGGCTGAACCGACTCTCTTTCAAAACTGGTCTACCCTATTTATTCTTCTGCATCCTGCCAGTTTTACCGAACAAAATAAGTTCATTATCAACAAAATCCGAAGAAAATATCCTCTGAACAAAGAGTAATTTTTCCCTTTTCTTGGCTTTATATTAGTAAATAACCGGAAAATCATTGCACTATTTAAATAATTGATTCAGTCATTTATTTGAAATGTACTAAATCCGGAAATTTGTAAAAATTAATACCCAAGACAATGCCAGAAAGCAATTTACAAACCCTATTCCCTTCCTCGGGACAAATACCAAAAGAATACGATTTAACGCAACCTATTGAGCAAAAAGAATATTTAGTCAATGGTGAAATGCGTCAATGGAAAGGAAAAACGCAAGACGTTTGGTCTCCAATCTATGTAAAAACAGACAAAGGTTTTGAACAAAAACGCATAGGCTCTTATCCAATCACGGATGCAGCAGATGCGATGGAAGTATTGTACGCTGGTGTAAAGGCTTATTCAAATGGCCGTGGCGAATGGCCCTCGATGACTGTGGCACAACGAATCGAATGCGTAGAGAAATTCACGCAAAAGATGATTCAAAAGCGCGACGAGGTAGTCAAATTATTAATGTGGGAAATTGGTAAATCACTTGGCGATTCTCAAAAAGAATTTGACCGCACGGTTCAATACATCTACGATACCATCGGTGCCCTAAAAGATATCGATCGTACGTCCTCTACTTTCTTAATTGAAGAAGGAATTATCGGACAAGTTAGACGTTCCCCTTTAGGCGTGGTGCTTTGTATGGGACCATTTAACTACCCGTTAAATGAAACCTTCACCACCCTTATCCCAGCATTGATCATGGGAAATATCGTTTTATTCAAACCACCGAAACACGGTACCTTGTTACATTACCCATTATTAGAGGCATTTAAAGAATCATTCCCAGCGGGTGTTATCAACACACTTTATGGACGTGGAAATTCGATCATTCCTCAATTAATGGAATCTGGCAAAATCGATGTATTGACTTTAATTGGTTCTTCTAAAGTAGCGGACAAATTAAAGAAAATGCACCCCAAAGTAAACCGTTTGCGCGCTATTCTAGGCTTGGATGCCAAGAATGCGGCGATTGTAACGGAAAGTGCCGATTTAGATTCAGCTATTAACGAATGTTTATTAGGATCACTTTCTTTCAATGGACAACGTTGTACAGCGGTGAAAATCATTTTCGTTCACAAGTCATTGGTAGACAAATTCAATGAAGGTTTAGCGAAGAAAATCGAAGCACTTAAATTAGGCATGATGTGGGAACCAGGCGTTCAAATTACACCGCTTCCTGAGCCTAATAAGCCTGCCTATTTAACCGAATTGATTGAAGATGCGAAATTACATGGAGCTAAAGTGATCAACGAACATGGTGGAGAGAACTTCAAGTCCATCTTCTTCCCTGCTTTATTGTATCCGGTGAATAGCAAGATGAAGGTTTGGCATGAAGAACAATTCGGACCCGTAGTTCCTGTAGTGCCATTCGAAAGTTTAGACGAACCGATAGACTATATCCACGAATCATCTCACGGACAACAGGTGGCGATTTTTGGTACAGATGTCAACCAAATATCTGAATTAATCGACGCAACGGTGAACCAAGTTTCTCGTGTGAACATAAACGCTCAATGCCAACGTGGACCGGACTCCTTCCCTTTCACAGGCCGCAAGGATTCT
>JAGWUO010000206.1 GCA_028868395.1 Cytophagales bacterium
TAATCTTATCTCCCGAAAATTGCGCTTTTATGGCCTCTTCTAAGCCACACTCCTTAGCTAACTGAAGTAAGGAGTTAAAACTCTTTTCATCGATTAAATTTTTTGAATAGTCGAAAAAGATACCATTAAACGTTTGGCTATAGGTAGCCTGTCTATTGGAATCGTCTGCAAATAACTGTGCGATAGTAGTTGTAGCTAAACGAGTTTGATCAGATAAGAGTGCTTTATAGGCAGCAGTTGAAGTAAAATTAATCGTAGATAACATGCGGATTATATTAATGAGCTACAAAAATACGGTTTTATAATAAAAAATGCCAAAATCCACAGCTAATGAATTTTGGCATTTTTCTTAGGCAAAAACCAATTATAAATTCGGTTGAGGCGTTTTACGTAAATACGGTTTAACCGAAGTGAAGCCTTTAGGGAATTTAGCTACGGCATCTTCATTAGAGACAGCAGGAACGATAATTACATCATCACCATTCACCCAATCTGCCGGTGTAGCTACTTGATAGTTAGCCGTTAATTGTAAGGAATCAATCACACGAAGTATTTCTGTGAAATTACGACCAGTGGAAGCAGGGTAGGTAAGTGTTAATTTGATTTTCTTATCTGGCCCTATCACAAATACGGAGCGTACGGTTGCTTTCTCAGATGCATTCGGATGAATCATATCATATAATAAAGCTACTTTCTTTTCAGGATCCGCAATAATCGGAAAATTCATTTTAACTGAATTCACTTCTTCAATATCGGGTACCCATTGATTATGTGATTCTAAGCTATCCACTGAAATAGCGATAGGTTTTACGTGGCGTTTTTGAAATTCACCATTTAAAAGAGCCGTTTTACCTAATTCAGTGGTACATACGGGAGTGAAATCTGCTGGGTGGCTAAATAATAAAACCCAAGAATCACCAATGAATTCATGAAAATTAATGTGTCCTAATGTGGTATCTGCACTAAAATCTGGTGCAATATCTCCTAATCTTAATGACATAATCGTAGGGGTTAAGGTTATTAATTAACTAGTTTGTCTACCAAATATATAGATTATTGTATAATAAAAAAAGCAATCCTAAAATAAGATTGCTTTTAACATTACACTTCATCAACAAACTAAAAACCAAATTAATTAAAATGCTGTAGGAGAAGGATTCGAACCTCCAAGGTGCAGTTAGCCTCGACACAGAACTGATTTAGTGGTCAACCCATTATGCCGTGTTTATCCTGAACTCACCACCCCCGAGACAGGAGGGCACGTCTGCCAATTTCATCACCCTACAGTGAAAATTATTACCTTTGCAATAATTAGTAGGACAAATATAAAAGGAGATTTTTAATTTTTCAAAAATTTTCAAAAATAAATGTCTTTTTTTGCATAATTTTTAATTCGAACCTGAAATAATTACGAAAATTCAATGGAAAAGAAGTTTGAGCTTGATCCTCTAGATTATAAAATATTGGAAATTTTAGTCAAAGATGCGAATTTACCCTACACAGAAATAGGGTCAAGACTTGATGTATCTGGAGGTACGGTACATGTGCGTATGAAAAAGATGGAATCGTTGGGTATCGTAAAAGGGGCACAATTATTAATTGATTATGCTAAAATAGGATGGGATATCAGTGCTTTCTTAGGCATCTATTTAGATAAAAGTAGTTTGTATGAGGATGTGGCTAAACAGTTAGAACAAATCCCTGAAGTGGTAAATATTCATTACACGACAGGTATTTATTCCATTTTTGCTAAAATTATCTGCCGTGATACCCAGCATTTACGTGAAGTCTTACATGATAAGATTCAACGAGTTACAGGTATTCAACGGACAGAAACCTTTATCTCTTTGGAAGAAAGTTTAATCAGAAATACTCCTTTATTTTAATTGTTTAGAATAATTCTAAACTAAGTCTATTTTTCTCCAAAATCCTTTTGTAATTTTGTATCCTAAATGCAAAATAATGGCAGAGAAAGTAGACGATATTTTACAAGAAGTTACTTCATCCGATTATAAATACGGATTTGAATCTCATTTTGAGACAGATGAAGCTCCTATTGGATTAAGCGAATCCATTATTCATTTTATCTCAGATAAGAAGAATGAACCAGACTGGATGCGCGAGTGGCGTTTATCAGCCTACCGTTATTGGAGAACTTTACAAGAACCAGATTGGGCTAATCTATTATACACGCCTGCGAAATACGATGAATTAAAGTATTATTCAGCACCAGTTCAAAAGAAGCAACTGAATTCATTGGATGAAATCGATCCTGAATTACGTCGTACGTTTGAAAAATTAGGTATTTCATTAGACGAACAAAAGCGTTTATCGAACGTCGCGGTAGATGCAGTAATTGATTCTGTATCGGTTGCCACTACGTTTAAGGAGACATTGGCTGAAAAAGGGGTTATCTTTTGCTCTATTTCAGAGGCCATTAAAGAGCATCCAGAATTAATCAAAAAATATTTAGGTTCCGTTGTTCCAGTTAAGGATAATTACTTCGCTGCCTTAAACAGTGCAGTATTTTCAGATGGTTCATTCTGTTATATTCCTAAAGGCGTTCGTTGTCCGATGGAATTATCTACCTATTTCCGTATCAACGCCTCAGGAACTGGACAATTTGAACGTACACTGATTGTTGCGGAAGATGAATCTTATGTTTCGTACTTAGAAGGTTGTACTGCGCCCATGCGTGATGAGAATCAGTTGCATGCGGCAGTGGTAGAGATTTATGTTCATGCGGGAGCAGAAGTAAAATATTCAACGGTACAAAACTGGTACCCAGGTGATAAAGAGGGAAAAGGAGGGATCTATAATTTCGTAACAAAACGTGGAATTTGTGATGGAGCTCACTCTAAATTATCGTGGACCCAGGTGGAAACTGGTTCCGCAGTTACCTGGAAATACCCATCCGTTATCTTAAAAGGGGATTACTCTATCGGCGAATTCTATTCTGTAGCCGTTACAAATAATTACCAACAAGCTGATACTGGTACTAAAATGATCCACCTTGGAAAGCATTCTAAGTCCCGTATTGTATCCAAAGGTATTTCAGCTGGATTCTCTCAGAATTCGTATCGCGGTTTAGTTCAAGTGGCTAGAAAAGCGGATGGATCTAAGAATTTCTCGCAATGCGATTCCTTATTACTAGGAGATAAGTGCGGTGCACATACATTTCCCTATCTTGAAGTGAAGAACAATACGGCTTCCGTGGAACACGAGGCGACCACTTCGAAAATTGGAGAAGATCAAATCTTTTATTGCAATCAACGTGGATTAAGCACCGAAACAGCCATTGCTTTAATTGTGAATGGCTATGCTAAAGAAGTTTTAAATCAATTAC
>JAGWUO010000207.1 GCA_028868395.1 Cytophagales bacterium
ATCGTTCCAAACATGTTGATACCAAATGCCACCCAAACCAAGGCAATCGAGATATCGATAGGCCATTCTAATTCACCATATTCATGAGATGTCGTAATTCCTAAGGGTAAAGTGATAGCTGCTGCGACGATGATTAATTGCCAGCCCCAGAAATGGAATTTGGACAAGAAATCACTAAACATGCGCGCTTTTAACAGACGTTGCAGCGAATAGTAGACCCCAGCAAAAATGGCATTACCCACAAAGGCAAAAATCACGGCATTCGTATGCAATGGTCTTATTCGGCCAAAAGTACCGTATTGGGTAATGTTCAATGAAGGTGCAAAAAGTTGTGTGGCGATTATCACACCTACTAGCATCCCCACAATACCCCAAATGATCGTGGCAATGGCGAAATTTCGAACGATCTTATTGTCGTAATAAAATTGCTCTAATGAGGTAGTTTTTGTACTCATAGTTTGTTTGTTTTTTGGTCTTCCTGTAAAATGCGCATGGCTGGAGTAATTAAATCCTCTTGCTGTCCGGTTTTAATGGACCAAACAAAGGCAATAACAAATCCGATGGCCATAATTAAGCTTAATCCGATCATTAGGTACATTATTTCCATTGTCTACTCCTTTTATTTGTTGCAATTTCGGAACATTGCTATGCGCAAAACCTGACTTTACTCAGCTTTAATTCTGATTTTAGAACGCATTAATAATTGTCCTTTCCAATTCATTCCCCAGGTAGCTATGACTAACATGCTGATAGAATTGATAGGCATTAGTATGGCAGCAATTAAAGGGTACAGATTCCCTTGTATGGCATAACTTAAACCAAAGCCGTTGTAAACTAATGAAAGTAAAAAGCTTGCTTTGATGAGTTGAAGGCCAAATTTGGTGTAGCGAAAATACTCCCCTAATCGAGGTAATTCGGATCCCATTAAAATCGCATCAGACGATGGAGTAAAATGCAAATGATCATCTGACACGGCAATACCTACGGCAGCTTGTTTTAAAGCTCCGGCATCGTTCAGCCCATCTCCTATCATCGCTACGATTTTACCTTGTTTTTGAAGCGCTTGAATATATTCCATCTTCTCTAAAGGACTACATTCGAATTTTACGTGATCTTGATTTTCAAACCAATCCATTAAATGGGCTGCGTGTTCTTTTTTATCCCCCGAAATTAAATGGACTTCATATTGATGTCTTAGCCTATGTAACATCCCTTCCACGCCAGGCCTGTTTTCCCATGGAAATTCGATAAAACCGATGGGTTCTTGGTTGATGGAAATAAATAAACGTGTTTCAGAACTGATAAAACCCTCTGGAAAACTGAGTTTATTCAAGGTGTATTTAGCGCTTCCAACTTGGACAAACAAGTCATCAAATGTCGCTTCTATACCTTTCCCACTTAGTTCTTTAAAATCAGATAAACCTATTATCTCTCGATTTTGAAGCCATTTTTTTGCTTGTTTAGAGAGAGGATGAGTCGATTGATTTACCAAAGAATAGATAGCATTCCATTCCTTATCACTAAGTTCTCGTTTGAAATGTAGCGAGGGTTCTTGTTGACTTTGTAAAGTTAGAGTTCCCGTTTTGTCGAAAACCAAGGTGTCCACTTGAGCCATTCGCTCGAATGTTTGAATATCCTTGACGAAGAAGTTGAATTTTGCTAGCCAGCGAATTCCGTGGCCTAGGGCAAAAGGGTAAGATACCGCCAATGCACACGGACAGGCAATCACAAGGATACTTACCACCGCATTAGACCATCTACTTTGATCCACATAGTACCAATAAATGCCGGCTACAGTGGCTAGACTTACTAGAACTGCCGTGAAATACATCCCCACTTTATTCGCAAAGTTCTCCCAGTTTTCCGTTTTGTGATTTGGATCTTTAAAGGCTTGTTGTTCCCAAAGCTGCGTTAAATGACTTTGGTTTAGTTCTTTACTAATTTGAATTTCGATAGCCTCCCCTTGGTGTTTGCCACCTGCATAAATGGATTGACCCGCTTGAATCGGAATTAATTCACTTTCACCAGTGACAAAACTGTAGTCCATTTGACTTTGGCCTTTTAATAAATAGGCATCTGCAGGAATGATTTCCTGGTTACGGATTAATAATCGATCCCCCACTTGAACCTCCTCCAAGGGAGCTGTTTCCTCGTATCCATTCGCGATTTTAGTGACCACTAATGGGAAATAGGCTTTGTAATTGCGTTCAAAAGAGAGAAAGTCAAAGGATTTCTGCTGAAACCACTTCCCTATCAACAAGAAAAATATCAGGCCTGAAACAGAATCGATGTAGCCCGCACCGGTATGCGATGTTATTTCAAATACACTACGACCATAACCCACTAGTATGCCTAATAATATGGGTAATTCGATAGTCATTTTACGCAATTTTAGGTGCGCATAGACATTGCTGAAATAGTCTGAACCCGAATAGAATACGGCTACAGTTCCTAAGGCCAGATTCAAATAGCCAAACAATTGCTGTAAAGATCCATCTTCAATACCTAAATACTCCGGAAAGCTGAAAAGCATGGCATTCCCAGCACAAAATCCGGCGATACCTAACTTTAGAAATAGTTTTTTTTGGTCGTTATTTTGCGGTTTTTCGGCCGCGTTGGAAATATGCGGTTCATACCCTATGCTTGCAATTAAGGTGGCTAGGGCACCTAAACTAAGTTGTTCTTCTTTAAACCAAACCGTTAGATCCTTCTTCCCAAAATTCAAACTGGTTTTAATAATCTGTGGATTTAATTTTGACAGATTCTCTAATAGATATAAACAAGAACGGCAATGAATCGCGGGCAGATGAAAGGTGACTTTGGAAAAATCGGCATTCGAAAAGGTGATTAAGCGATCCCTGAATGCTTTATTGTTTAGAAAATCAAAATTCTTGTCTGTTGGAGAAATGCCCGGATTGAGATCGCAATTATAATATTCTTCTAAATGATTATCATTAAGTAAATCATAAACTTGTTCGCATCCATGGCAGCAAAATGTCTTATCGTGATGTTTGATGGGTGTTTCAGGACATTCATCTCCACAATGATAACAAATAACCTCTTCAAGAACTTCTGTGTACATAATTAAAATAGAATGTTCAAATTTCAGGAGATTACTTGTCGATTAACGTGATTAATAGCAAGTTGAAAACTGATGAACGTCAGTTATTGTACTAGTTTATCCCTGTACTTTCGCATTGTTATTCAAGCCAATGAACAATTTTTCAGATACGGAACGGAAAGTATTAGCCAGTGGAATCGAGCTCCGCTATTTGCCTGACGAATATTTATTTCGACAAGGCCAAAAAGCAGAGTTTGTATTTTATCT
>JAGWUO010000208.1 GCA_028868395.1 Cytophagales bacterium
TAACACCCCATCCTGAACCCGAGTTTTGGGCTAGATTCGTCAGATTATTCAGCTTCTGCACGAAAGGTTCACCTCCACGAGGTCCAAAAGAATCGTAGGAATACGTTAAGCCCAAATAAGCATAAAAGGCCATCAACGAACTCAGATTATCATTGAAACTATTGTCATTGTAGGTGATGGGCGTGCCTAATTGGTACTTGAAATTGAAATTCTTGTCTACTAAATTCAATAATACGGTCTCATAGGAAGTGCCAAAAACAGGACGCAACACTTGTACACGCGCAGTAGCCTCGATATCACCTTGCGCTGAAGATTTCGTTAACAGTAAATTGATATTTAGTTTGATTTTTTCTTCTGGTGCAAAATTATCCGATGACCATCTTCGGCCATTCATAAATTCCTGCATCGTTCTTTGTAATTCAGCGTAGACTTGAGAACCGCCACGCTGCTGATCGAGCTGTAATTGCTCGGTACTGATACTAATAGAAGTTAAAAGTTCTTGAGCCTGAACAGCCCAAGAACTTAAAAGGAATATCAACAGAAATCGGAATGATTTCATGATCGATCGTTAAAATCGGATTTGATTAGTTTTCAGTTGTACCTTCTTCGCGGTTTCTGAAATCAACTTTATCAGCTAAAAAATCATCGATAGCTAAAGCAGAAGGCTTAGGCATACGCTCGTAGTATTTTGAGATTTCGATTTGCTCACGGTTCTCAAAAATCTCTTCTAGATTATCTACTGAAGAAGCGAACTCAGATAATTTACCTGATAATTCTTCTTTCATCTTGCTAGAAATCTGACGGGCACGTTGTCCTACGATCGTGATTGATTCGTATACGTTACCAGTTTTAGCAGCGATCTTGTCTACATCACGTGTAATGATGGATGGATTTGTTGGAGTCTTAGACATCTCTATATTATTTAAGATTGCAAATTTAACGTTAATTTTTAAGAAATACTATTGCGGGCTCGTAGCAATTTTTGAAGTATTGGACTTCTCTTTTTCCTGCAATGCCTTGTATTCAGCTTCTAATTTAGCGATACGAGTCACTTCATTTTGACTGGTCGTATACCATTTTTCAGCCGTTTTCAAATAGGAACTTTGTGGATACTTATCAATGAATTCTAAATAGAATTTCAATACTTCCTCGTAGCGCTCTTTCTGTTTGTATTCGATAGTACTTTTTGCCAAATCAAACTGGGAAACAATCTTGAAATAGGCCATCTCCTCATTGTAATCTGAATCAGGGAAGTCACGCTGGAAATTGGTAATCTCTATAACAGCTGACTTCAATGATGCAATATTGAAAGGTGATGTCTTGTAATACAACTTCGCCTTTTCATAGGCTTTTTTCTCCAATTTCTTCCGCAGATCTTTAATCATCAAACTGCAATCCTCGCGGTATTTTGAGTCCGGATAATTATTCAAATAACTCTGCAATTCGTTGATGGCGGACAAAGTACCTGTTTGATCTAAATTGAAATTAGGTGAATCTTTATACAGTGAAAAGGCAGCCATATAGATGGATTCTTCTGCAAATTCAGAACGAGAGAAAACCTCTGAAAAACGCTTGAAGTGAGTATTCGCAACAGTATAGTTCCCTAATTCAAAATCACATTTGGCCTGATAAAAAGTAGCCATTTCTTGTGTAGAATCACCCGTCAAAAGAGGCAGCACCTCATCAAAAAGAATTCCTGCTTTATCAAACTCTTTCTTCTTGTAATAATCGACTGCGGCCTTGTATTTCGTTGTTACGCTCGCGCTCTTCCTGAACTTCTCGAACTTTCCACACGCACTTAAACCGATTAAGGCGATTAAACAAACTAAAATTTTATTTTTCAATTTCATAAGCCCGCAAAGATACGTTTATTTTCTGAATTGTAGATGATAGAGTTGCGCATATAAACCATCCAAGGCCAATAATTCATCTTGAGTACCACGTTCCTTTATTTCCCCTTTATCCATCACTAATATTTGATCTGAATGACGAATCGTAGACAGACGATGGGCAATCACTACCGCTGTACGCCCTTTCATCAACGTAGAAATGGCTTGCTGAATTAACACTTCCGTTTCAGAATCCACAGAAGAAGTAGCTTCATCTAATACTATAATCTTGGGGTTATGGACCAAAGCACGTACAAATGAAATTAACTGCCTTTGACCTACACTTAGTGTTGCACCTCGTTCTTTAACCTCATAATCATAGCCTCCTGGCAAGGAAAGTATAAAATCATGCACTCCTACCGCTTTCGCTGCCTCTACCATAATATCCTGCGTGATCGACTCATCTCCTAGATGAATATTGTACGCAATTGAGGAGCTAAACAAGAAAACATCTTGCAAAACCACAGCAATATTTTTTCGCAAAGAACCAATTTCATAAGAGGTCAGAGGAACCCCGTCAATGTTGATTTCACCGCTTTGGCAATCGTATAAACGCCCTAAAAGGCCGATGATGGAGGATTTACCGGCTCCCGTCGCACCTACAATGGCACAAGTTTTTCCCGCTTCCACAGTAAAACTTACGTTCTTCACCACCCATTCTGGCTCCTGATAGGCGAAAGTGACATCCGAAAATTCAATTTTGCCTTCGATGTGATCCGCCTGTATCGTTCCGTTGTTCTGGATGTAATCGGTCGAATCCAAAAGCGTCAATATACGTTCTGTCGACACAATCCCCATTTGTAGGGTATTGAAACGATCCGCTAGCATCCGAATGGGGCGATAAAACAAGTTGATAAACATGATGAATGCAGTCAATGTCCCCACGCCCATCTCCTCTTTCACGATATAAGTAGAGGCCGCCCACACCACCAGCCCCGTTCCAATGGCCGCGATAACATCCGCTACCGGGAAAAAGACCGAATAGGCCAAAATACCCCGAATATTAGCATCACGATGCTCCTCATTAATGCGATTGAATTTCGCTAATTCTTGCTTTTCAGCGTGAAACATTTGGACGATTAACATCCCAGAAATATGCTCTTGAACAAAAGAATTCAAATTCGCTACTGCCGTCCGAACCTCATTGAATGATTTCTTGATATATTCTTTGAACACATAGGTGGAAAAGACCATGAACGGAACGGTGGCAATGATGATCAAAGTCAAGCGCCAATCCGCATAAAACATCACTCCTAAAATCAAGAATAATTGCAGTAAATCCCCCGCAATGGAGGCTAATCCTTCCGAAAAAACATCATTCAATGTTTCAATATCTGACACCGTCCTTGTTACTAAACGCCCGATAGGCGTCGCATCAAAGAAGGCTAATCGCAGATTAACGATCTTTTCATACAATTGAATGCGAATGTCGCGAA
>JAGWUO010000209.1 GCA_028868395.1 Cytophagales bacterium
TGATCCTTCGTCGCTGGTAAGCGTTCCGCTACCGCATTCACTTTCAAATTATCTGGGAATCCAGTGTAGAGGGTTTCGGTATTGTCAAATGGGTTGCCCTTTAGCTTGAGGGCGATGTCGCGTAACACGTTTTGGTTAAAAAATAAGGCGCCAGGAAGGTCATCGAATTTTAGGTCAAAACGCTTCGCAAAAGCCACCGCTAACACGGAATCTTTCTGCAATAAGGCCTTTTTGATCTCCCCCATGCGTTGACCTGCCGTGGCAAAAGAGACAAAACCGACAGAGCTATTGACGTCAAAAATATCTTTTAGAGAGGGTACGATTCCTGGAAATAAGCCATTTATCGTGGCATACATGTCGTATTCCTTTCTACACTGTAAATAGGGACGCGAAGAAAGCGGACATAAGGGTAATCCGCCGTTATAGTATTGGCCAAAATTCTCCAAAGTCGCAAACGTGATTCCTCCGCCCATCGAATGACCCATCATAAAAGTCGAATCCGGCTGACCCATTTTCTTCACAAAAGCTTGGCGCAATTCTTCGGTCGCATCCACACCCTCCGGCAAGGCAAATCCTTGGATAGGATAATCCGAGGCTGCAACCGCAAAACCACGATCTAAAATCACCTGCAAACGCTTTTCCAAACCTGCATTTGCACTCGCCGCTGGCGTTCCCATAAATTGGTAACCGTGGGCATACATCACGAGTTTTTTGTTCCAATTTTTAGGCATCAAAACTTGATAGCCGCCCCCTTTCAGGGTGCCTAAATCAATTTTTTCTTGGGCGAAAAGGGTAGTGCTGAATGCGAGGAGAAGGAATAGTTTTTTCATAGTGCTGGTTAAGAGAAAGCAAAATAGGGAAAAAATGGTAATTTGCGGCATGGAGAAGCCTTATATCGTCGACCAAAAATTCGAGAAAGAAAGCACACTCGCCATGGGCGAATACGAACATTGCGTTTTCAAAAACTGCCAGTTCGAATCAGAAGATTTCAAAAATTTCCAATTTGTAGACTGCAGCTTTGAATCTTGCAATCTCAGTTTAGTCAAGCTCAGCGGCGCAGCTCTCCAAAAAATTCATTTTAAAGACTGCAAAATGCAGGGACTACGTTTCGAAGCCTGCAATCCTTTTTTGTTCGAAGTGAGCTTCGACTCCTGCGTGTTAAACCTGTCTTCGTTTTACCAAATCAAGGGAAAAAAGACCCAGTTCTCAGGCTGTTCTTTGCACGAAGTGGACTTCACAGAAGCGGATTTCTCTGAGGCTGTTTTCGATGATTGCGATTTGGCTGGGGCGCTATTTGACCAGACCAATGTGAGCAAAGCAGATTTTCGTAGCGCGTTTAATTTCGTCATTCATCCGAGCATAAATCAGATCAAGAAAGCGAAGTTTTCGCAGGACGGTTTGGCAGGTTTATTGCAAGGCTTTGACATTCAAATCTCCTAACATGAAAAAAATCTTATTCCTGCTCCTTTTAAACACCACACTTTTCGCAAAGGGCCATTTGCCTCGCACCATTGTCACGACAGACGGCGAAATCGATGACGTAGACACGTTCATCCGGATGCTGTTGTATTCGAATGAATACCAACTCGAGGGTTTAGTGTATTCTAGTTCGATGTGGCATTACAAAGGCGACGGTAAAGGGACGAAATTCACCTCTGAAATGGAGATGACGCGTAAGATGTACGGCGCAAAAACGGATCTGCGCTGGCCGGGCGTACAGTGGATTCAAGATTTGTTGAAAGCCTATGCTCAGGTTCATCCGAACTTAATTTTGCACGATAAAAACTACCCGGCCCCGGCCTATTTAAATAGTTTGGTCAAAGTGGGGAATATCGATTTTGAGGGAGAAATGGAGCAGGTGACCGAGGGGTCGGAGTGGATCAAAGCGAAGCTATTAGACAATAATCCGGAGGCTATTTATTTGCAGGCATGGGGCGGAACGAACACGATTGCTAGAGCTTTGAAATCAATCGAGGAACAATATACCGGTGAAAAAAACTGGCCCAGCATCAAAGAAAAAATCTCACGTAAAGCCATCATCTACACCGTAATGGACCAAGATGCGACGCTGAAAAATTTCATCGCTGGACATTGGCCGCAGATACGGGTGTTTTATAATGCGCAGCAGTTTGCTAGCTTCGCTTACCCGTGGAAGCGCGTGATGCCTAAGGCGACCCAACCCTATTTTGAGGGTACGTATATGGGACCG
This sequence comes from Cytophagales bacterium, assembly GCA_028868395.1. Next base: position 2,210 of record JAGWUO010000209.1, read on the forward strand.
AAAATTATCCAGAACCATGGACCTCTTTTGAAAATGTATTACTCTTATGGAGATGGCCAAAAGCAGCCCGGCGACGACGAGCACATACACGGCGATCCTACTAAATTGAAAAATGCACAATGGGGCTCTTTCATCCCCTATGACTTTATTTCTGAGGGAGATTCTCCCGCATTTTTACACCTAGTGGATGTGGGATTGAATAACTTGAACAACCCATCTTTTGGAGGTTGGGGTGGTCGTTTCGCGAAAGCGGAGGGGAATCCATATCGATTTGAAGACAACGAAAAGGCAGCGGATTTTAATCCAGAGACAGGGAAATTAGACATTTCTTATTCCCAAACCCGCTGGTTAATCGCCGCGCAAGAAGACTTCGCTGCCAGAGCGGATTGGTGTGTGAAATCGTTCAAAGACGCTAATCACGCGCCGCAGATTACGGTGAAAGAAGGTAATTCTATTAGCGCAAAGGCTGGGGCTGTTTTGACACTTTATGTTTCGACGAAAGATCCTGATGGAAACAAAGTCAACCTGAAAATTTGGCCTTATCCAGAAGCGGGATCTGGGAAAGCGGAAGCGACACTTAAAGGCGGCCGGATTACCATCAAAGTACCTTCGACCGCGAAAAAAGGCGATACCTTTCACATTGTGGTGGAGGGAACGGATTCGGGTTCGCCGGCTTTGACGAGATATAGAAGAATTGTCATAACAATAGCCTAAAAAGGATAATGATTAGGATACAATTAGCTAGCTCCGCGGAGGAGATGAAAGACGTTTTAGCTTTGCAGCAAGCCAATTTGCGCAAAAATATTTCGCAGGAAGAAGCAGAGACTCAAGGCTTTTTGATGGCAGAGTATGACCTTGATTTTCTGAAATTATTGCACCAACAAAGCCCCGGTATACTTGCAAAGGACGGGGAGAAGGTCGTGGGATACAGTTTAGTTGCCTTGCCAGAAACCGCGGGTCATCATCCTTTATTAGCCGATCTGGTGGAAAATATCGAACGTTGTATTTTTGATGGAAAGCCCGTAAAGGACTATGCGATTGTGGCTCAGCTTTGTGTTTCGAAGGAGTATAGGGGTCAGGATTTGGTCCAAAAACTCTACGGAAGTTTCC
>JAGWUO010000210.1 GCA_028868395.1 Cytophagales bacterium
TTGATGGTCATTCGGACGCTTTTGGTACGTCGAAAAATAACTTGAAAGCATCTCGCTTTAGAGCGCAAGGGGCAGCGAAATTCCTAGTGAAAAACGGAATCTCGGCTTCTCGCCTTAAAGTAAATGCCTATGGCGAAGACAAGCCAGTGGCTTCGAATAAAACGAAGGCTGGAATGGCGCTGAACCGTCGCATTGAAATTAGAATCATCAAATAATAAATTTCAATATTTTAAGGCTATATTTAAGCTCTAAAAAATTGATATTTATACATGGGATCATCTAGCAAACACTTTTACTTTAGGGTATGGGGCTTGATGATCCTATTTTTTTGTGGGATGTTCACAGCAGCAGCCCAATGTAACGTAAACGACCCCTACGATAAATTAATTAGCGGCTATCATGCAACCGTGGCGATTAAAAGTTCGGGGGAATATTCTATTTGGGGAGCGAATATGGCTCCCACCGGTTTGACGGGGCAATTAATCCCTTTGGAAATCAACTCTACGAATTATTCTGGAATATCTGGCACCATTTACAAAGCGGGTATAGGAGGAACTTCTTCCGGTAGTTCCATCGACCAAGCCGTGGTGTTAACCTCTACGGGTTTATTTGCCTGGGGAGCTGTGGGATCCCTTTTTAGCCCTACCTTGACGGCATCTGCCGGCGTTGCTCAAATCACGCCTCCCGCCGGTTCTTCCCCTATCGGTTTACCCATGGGATTAGAACCCCAAGATGTGAAGATGCTTTTTGCCGTTTATCGTACGCTGGTCTTGCTCAGTAAATCAGGGGATGTATATGTGTTAGGCTATTTATCTGGCGCTTTGGATGGACAAGGGGTTACGCCGGGAACCACCGGGACTAATACCTGGCAACGGGTAAAAATCAATGCAACAACCTATTTATCCGGTGTCAAAAACGTTAGAGGGCAAGTCGCCGGTACGAATTACAACGCGTTAATAGCGGAAACGAATGATGGGAAATTATATACTTGGGGAAATTCTACTTTACTAGGGGATGGCACAGGCGCCTCTTTCCGCTCTTATGCGACGGAGATGACCTTGCCGGCAGATGTGAAATCCAAGGGAATCAAGATGTTTGGGGTGACCGGAGGAATCATAGGAGGTAGCTCCATGAATACCTATTATGTACTAAGCAATTCCGGAAATTTGTATGCCATGGGGGATAATAAAAATTACCAATGCGGCGCATTTACGCGGGATTTAGTGCATTTGACGTGGGTCCAAGCCCAAAAATCAGCAGCCCCTAATGATTTCCTCACAAACGTTATTTTCGTAACCGTACAAGAACACAGTAATTCCGTACCTGCGGCGTCGGCCATCACGAAAGCAGGGGATTTATATTCTTGGGGCTATAATGCGCGTAACATGCTTGGCCGACCTATTGAGAATGCGTCCTACGATCCGGGTTTGGCTGGAGGATTTAACCAAGGGACTGACAAGGCGCTCTTTGCGGAAATGGGGGGTCATACCCTTTTGTACGTAAAAGAGGGAAGCTCTAAGTTTTGCTATGTGGGTCATCGCATTAATGGATCCATGGGGGATGGCACGTCCTTTGATGCCAAAGAACCTATCTTTAACTGTGATCAAACGCCTACCATAGACCTTTGTGGCTCTGTTCCCAATGTGGCCGATACGACCAATTCGACGATTAATGCAAGCCCTAAAATCATCAAGGCAAACAATAAGGATTATTCCACGATTTTTGTCCAATTAAAAGATTTCAAAGGCAATAATTTAACGGGAAATGGAGGTTTGGTTACAATCTCCTCTACCTTAGGAACGGTTTCTGCGGTGGTGAACAATAACAATGGAACCTACACGGCAGTTTTAACAGGGGGCCTTACCGCAGGAACGGCGATTATTAGTTTCACAATTAATGGATCGAATGCCGTACAGAAGGACACGGTGACGATATTGCCTTATCTTTGGCCTGGCGAAATTGCGTCAGATCAGGCACTCTGTTATCCCGCAAAACCCGTACCTCTCACCTCTAAACAAGACGCCTACGGCGTTCCTAGGCCTATTACCTACATTTGGCAAGTGAGTACGGATAATATCAATTTTACTCAAATTCCGGGAGCTACCGCGAAAACCTACACGCCACCCCTTTCAAAAATAGTGTATTACTATCGCCGGGGGGCACGATCCACGGTAGACAGTTTGGAATTTACGAACGCTGTTGTCATTCGAACGGAGGAAATTGCGGGGGGAAAATTAACAGGCACCGGCACTTTCTGTGGGAATAAGAATAGCCAATTGATGAAACTAAGTGGACACATAGGGACAATCGCCAAATGGCAATCCGCGGACACACCAGATTTCTTAGTAGGAGTTGCTGACATTGCGAACACGGATTCTAGCTATACGGCCACAAACTTGCCTAATACGAAATACTTCCGCGCGGTGATAACCCAGCCGATCTGTGGAACAGCCTACAGCTCTGGAACGGTGGTCGTCATTAACCCTATTCCTGTCATTACGTTTGTGCCAAATCCGGCGGAAGTGGTTCGCTGGTCTAGTATCACCATTACCGCTTCTGGTGCGGATCGTTACGCTTGGTCGCCGCGCTATGGTCTCTCGGCGGTAGATAAAGCGGTAGTGATTGCGAACCCGATTAAGACGACGACCTATTCGATTAAGGGAACAAATAATACGGGATGCAATAGCACGACCTCCCTTACGGTGACGGTTTTATCTGCAGGGACCTTAGACACGGATGGAGATGGAATTTACGATGAGGACGAGGAAAATCCGTTGAAGTACAAGCCGGATTGCGATGGAGATGGGATTGAAAATCGATTGGATCCCGACCCTTGTCCGTTCTTCGAGCCGCAGGGAATTTCGCCTAATGGAGATGGGAAAAACGATGCCCTGATTTTTGAAGGGTTGTTGACGAAGCCAATTCCGAATCACATTTCGATCTTTGACCGGATTGGGAATTTAGTGTATGAGACGGATAATTACCAAAACAATTGGGCCGGCGAAACATCCAAGGGCACTTCTTTGTTTGAGAAAACGGGTCTCGTTCCGGATGGGACCTACTACTATATTTTGGACTTTTATGACAAAAGGCCTACGGTGAAAAATTTTGTCTATGTTTTACGTAACGAGAAAAAATGATGATTGAATCTTATTTTGCTACCATCCCTAGTGCACACCGCGGCTTGATTTTAGCGGCAGGAATCATGTTATTTTGGTTGATTGAGACCGGAATACCTTTAGTGAATTTCAAGGGAAATAAATGGGCTCACGCAAAGTTGAACCTCTTTTTGACCTTCACAACGATTG
>JAGWUO010000211.1 GCA_028868395.1 Cytophagales bacterium
CGCTTTAAACCTCTCCCAGGGTTTTCCAGGTTTCGATTGTGCCCCCGCTTTACAGGAATTATTACAGCATTATGCTAAAGGTCATAACCAATATGCCCCCATGGCCGGTGTTCCCGCCTTGCGTCAATCGCTAGCGACAAAAACAGCTGCCTTTTATAACATCCCTGTCGATGCAGATTCAGAAGTGACGATTGTTTCTGGAGCTACAGAGGCACTTTTTGCGGCGATTCATTGCTGCGTTTCTCCCGGAGACGAAGTCATTATGTTCGACCCAAGTTACGACGCCTACGATCCCATCGTTCGCTTAGCAGGTGGAATTCCCGTCCATATCCCGTTGAAATCCTCTTCCAACTTTGCGATTGATTGGTCTTCCGTTGCTTCAAAAATTACACCTCGAACGAGAGCGATTATGGTAAACAGTCCGCACAATCCGACCGGCGCTGTTTGGTCAATGGCGGATTTAGATGCCTTTGCAGAGATTGTCAAAGGGACGAATATCCTGATCGTTTCTGACGAAGTATACGAACATATCGTTTTCGATGGCGCACAACACGCCAGTGTTTTATTGCATCCTGAATTGCGCAAACGCAGTTTTGTATGTGGATCATTTGGCAAAACTTACCACATCACGGGCTGGAAAATAGGCTATTGTATCGCTCCCGCGTTCTTGACCGCTGAGTTTAGAAAACTACATCAATGGGTTACTTTTTCGAGCGCAACTCCTTTGCAATATGCCTTAGCGGATTACCTAAAGGAACCCGCTCACTACCTAGGTTTATCTGATTTTTACCAAAAAAAGCGCGATCTATTCGCCTCCCAATTCGCGGGTAGCAAATGGAAAATTCTTCCAAGTGCCGGAAGTTTCTTCCAATGCCTCGATTACTCCGCCATCTCAGCAGAAAAAGATGTGGATTTAGCCGATCGCCTAACACGAGAAATCAAAGTGGCATCCATTCCCGTTTCCGTTTTCTACGAAACCGATCCTGGCGATAAAATTTTGCGTTTCTGTTTTGCGAAAGAGGATGAGGTACTGGTGGAAGCGGCGAAAAGGCTAGTTAACGCCCTTTAAGGGCTCTCTGCTTATTGATTAAAATTATCAGTTTCTTGATAATTTATTGCCTCATTTTCCATTTTACCTTTTTCTCCAAAAAGAATCCTACATTTACCTCGGCCTAAGCGATCGATTAGGTACTTCTGTTCCCCCCTTCATACTTCTTTAATAATCTTAATTCATTGCGAATTTCGCAAGGAATAAATGGTGAAACCCGAAAAACCAGACAAGAGTAGGGAGAAAAAACCACTAAAAAATTAAAAAAATGAAGTCAATTCAATTTAACCGCCAATATTTCAATTTCCTATTTTTTATAATTCTCGTTTTTGGATGTATAAATACTGAAATTAGTCCACCCATTAATGATCTATCAAAAGAAATAAAACAATTATTAACCTCTTCCACTATCCATCGGAACCAAGATTATTTAAGTAGCTTTGGAACAATCACTTACAATGAAACTATAACTAAGAAAATTATACTAATTGAAGGAGATACTGCTTTATTGTTTATCACACCCATTTATAAAAAAGGAATAGTAGTAGCTGCAATTGAATCAGTTAAGATCCCTAATAACAGATTGCCTCATGACGATGATTATGCCATAAACTTAGTCGACTATCAAAAGTATGATTTTAGAACTAAAACGGGCAGCATTGAAATGATCGACATCAACTATGATTTATTCCATCACTCTAAACTAAACGTTGTGAATAACTTGGTTCAAAATTGGGATTCAAAAGGACTATCTAAAGAATTAGAAGAAAAATATGATAGTCCGAATTTGAAGCAATCCTCAAAGCAAGTCCAAAACTCTATGCAGTTATTACATTCAACTGGCAGCATTTATACTATTTGCGATGGAAACGGAGACCAGAACATTTCCTTTTCAGAATGTTATAAATGCGTTTCTGATGCCATTGCAGCAGACGGATTTTCTACATTTATTTGTGATATACCAATTTTAGGTTGGGCATCTTGCTTTGTTTCAAAAAGTGCCACATGTATCGTATTGAGTTCAGCTTACTAAAATCTAACCTTATGAAAACGCTACTAATTACCCTCCTTTTACTTACCATAATTATAGCAAATACGCTTACAATTATGGATATCAATAAAAGGAATCAGATGACTAAACAGGTGAAATTAAATCTCTCATTTATCGTATTTTATTTACCATTATTAGGCCCTATTCTATATTACGCAGTTTGGAAAAATAAATACTCGAAATAATACTAAGCTAATTCAAATACTTTAACGCAATCTCTTCCCCGATTTGCTCTAAAATCTCAGCGGCACGCGAAAGAGAGTCTGCCGAATCTGTCGCTCGGGATGCAATCGTGAACACGTCATTTTCGTCCAAAAAGAGAGGGAAATTAGCAGAACTTTCAAAGGCACCGGAGACCAAAATAGTTTGCTTGAAGACTTTATCGCAACGTTTTACAACTTCAGAGACAACTTTGCCGCCCCAAGTCGAAGAATCAATCTTGCCTTCGCCAGTGATAATAAAATCTGCTTTTAAAAGGGCCCGGTTAAAGTGGACTTTGTCCATTACCCAGCTAGAACCAGCAACGATTTTAGCGTTTAGAAAATAACGGGCTCCTGCACCTAGTCCGCCCGCAGCTCCAGCTCCGGGTTCTGACGCGATGGAACCGAAAAAAGAAGCGATATTATTTAGACCTTTATCTAATTGTTTAATTATTGTAGCGGTGGCCCCTTTTTGGGCAGCAAAAACGTGGGCTGCTCCTGTGGGTCCAGCGAGTGGATTCTCCACGTCTGTGACTACCGTGAAAGAACAATCTACGGCCGATGGACTTCCTATGGACGCTATTTTAACTAGATTTTCACCGACAGGTTCTAAGGTAACACCGGCCTCATCTAAAAATGTCCACCCCAATGCGGCAGCCATTCCAATCCCTGCATCATTTGTGGCTGAACCTCCGATGGTGAGAATGATGTGGGTGGCGCCGCATTTTAACGCATCCGCGATCATTACTCCAGTTCCGAAAGTCGAGGTTTTAAGGGGATTTCGCTCCATTGCGGACAATAATGCGAGCCCAGAAGCGCGGGCCATTTCAATGTAAGCCGTTTTTTGATCCGCTAACCATAAATAATCTGCCTGAATGGGACGCATCAACGGGTCAAAGGTGTCCACTGAAATCCATGTTCCGCCGTGCAATTGTTGAATCACTTCCAGAGTACCTTCTCCGCCATCTGCGAG
>JAGWUO010000212.1 GCA_028868395.1 Cytophagales bacterium
GCTTTTTGCCTTCCCACAAGCCCGTCAGCGATTTTTTTAATTCGGGTTTTCCCAAAGGCATTTCAGCTATTCTACGATTCCCGTGTTCCGCTGAAACTAGGTTACCTTTTTGGTTAATGATCAAGCCATTCGCACCAGGCTCATAGGAATAATATTCCTTTCCGGTGTAGCCGGATGGAGTTAAATAGAGCACAGCGCCTTTGTCGGCGGTCCATTGGTAGATTTTGTTTTCAGGTACATCAGAGAACAAGAGATAGTTCCCTTTCTTCACCCAAACCGGTCCCTCTGACCACGTATAGCCTTCGGCCACAATCTCAATAGGAGTGGAAGGATCGATTAAGGTTGTCACAGATTCATCATAGACGTGAATCTTTCCTATCGTCTTGTATTGCGCATTCATCACCGAGCTGAATCCCAGGATTGTGATGAGTGGTAGTATTAATTTTTTCATAGCGTTTTCATCGGTTTATAATTCGTAAATTTACCCAAATTCTCCACAAATGAAATCGATTGCCAGTCCTATTCTCATCCAACAAATAATCGACGCCATTACGCCGCATTATGAGCCTACTGAGGCTCGCGCGATTGCTTTTCGTTGCTTGGATTTAGGATGGAATTTGAGTTCGATGGATATCATCCTGAAAAAAGAGGTGGACTTGCCGGCGGATTGGTCATCCCGTTTAGCACGTCTATCCGCTGGTGAACCTTTGCAATACGTGATGGGGAAGACCTATTTCCGGGATCATTTATTTCAAGTAAATGCAGACACCTTAATTCCGCGTCCAGAAACGGAAGAATTAGTGGATATAGTATTAAGTCATGCTACAGATAATGCCTCCATATTAGATGTGGGAACGGGTTCTGGCTGTATTCCTATTTCCCTAAAATTAGAACGACCTTCACTTTCAGTGGAGGCTTGGGATATTTCGGAAGGAGCGCTTACAATGGCTCGTCAGAATGCACAGTCATTAGCAGCTTCCGTGGAGTTTAAACTACAAGACATTTTTTCTTGGCAAACTTCTCAAGGTTCTTGGGATGTGATCGTGTCGAATCCGCCTTATGTGACGGAAGAGGAGAAAAAGGAGATGGCAAATCACGTGCTTGATTATGAACCGCATTTGGCCCTATTCGTCCCTAATGACGATGCCTTAAAATATTATGAGGCCTTAGCGGATTTTGCTCTGGAAAGATTAACACCTAGCGGATACCTATGCCTAGAAATTAACCAGTACTTTGGAACTCAAACGGTGGAGCTCTTGTTTAGCAAGGGTTTCCAAGAAGTCAAGTTATTGAAGGACTTTAAGGGGAACGACCGGATGATTGTGGCGCAAAAATCAGGTCTTTAAAATTTAACTCGTATTTTTGTTTCAACTAAAACCAATTAAAATTTATCAAGATGAATAAGACAGTATGGATTGTTTTGGGAGTGATTGCTCTCGTGATTTTTTGGGGTGTAGGTTCACGTAATAGCATGGCTACATCGGATCAGGACGTAAAAGCGAAATGGGCGAACGTTCAAAGTGCGTACCAGCGTCGTGCGGATTTAATTCCTAACTTAGTGAAGACGGTGCAAGGTGTGGCTAATTTCGAGAAATCGACATTAACTGCAGTGATCGAAGCACGTGCAAGTGCGACACAAATGAAATTAGATTCAAAGGATTTAAGCCCGGAGAACTTACAAAAATACCAAGCGGCTCAGTCTTCTTTAGGCGGTGCTTTATCGCGTTTGATGGTGGTGGCTGAAAATTACCCACAATTAAAGGCAACGGAGAATTTCTCCGAATTACAAGCTCAGTTAGAGGGAACAGAAAACCGCATCAAAGAAGAGCGTGATAATTTCAACACGGCTGTTCAAGCGTATAATACGTTAATCGTTACGTTTCCTAATAGCTTAATCGCTTCATTCTCTGGTTTCGCCGAGAAAGGATTCTTCCAAGCAGAAGCGGGTGCAGAAAAAGCGCCGGAAGTAAATTTTGACGAAAAGAAATAAGGATGTTGTCAGAAGAACACCAAAACCTAATTTTGCAAGCGATCCAAGACGCTGAATTACAGACGTCTGGGGAGATTCGTGTACACGTGGAAAGCCATTGCGCCGGACACCCGATTGATCGGGCGAAGGAGGTATTCTTTCAATTGGGTATGCAGAAGACGGATTTGCAGAATGGGGTTTTGGTGTATCTGGCCATCAAAGACCGCAAGTTTAGTATCATCGGGGATAAAGGAATCGATGCGAAAGTGCCGGCGGAGTTTTGGGAAACCATTCGCGATGAAATGCGTGCTTATCTTGTGAAGAATGAGTTTGGTGCGGGTTTGGCTCATGGAGTGAAACGCACCGGCGAAGTTTTAGCTGGATTTTTTCCTTATCAAAAAGGGGATGTAAATGAATTGTCGAACGAGATCTCCTTTGGGCTCTAACTAGTTTCTATGCGCAAGCTTTTATTTCTACTTCTTTTTAGTGTACGACTCTTTGCTCAAGAAGGCATTCCTGCGAAACCGAATGGCTACATTTTAGATGAGGCCGGTTTATTAAACCCGGAGGAGGAAAACGCGCTCGAACAGAAGATGCGGGGTTATGCAGATTCGACTTCGACGCAGTTTGCCATTGTTTTAGTGAATTCGACAAATGGGCGTGATCCTTACGATTACGCCATAGCTATTGGTAAGTCTTGGGGTGTAGGCCAAAAAGGCAAAAACAACGGAGTCGTCATTCTCGCAGCGATGCAGGATCGCAAACTGCGGATCGTAACTGGACGCGGTATCGAAGATGTCTTGCCAGACGCCATTTGCAAACGCATTATCAACCGCATTCTAAAACCAAGTTTTAAAGGAGGTGCCTATTACCAAGGTTTAGATCAGGCGACCACCGAAATGATGCAACGCGCCAGCGGAGAGTTCAAGAATGAGGATAGCGGAGAAGAGCCACAGGGAATTCCTCCATTTATCATCATCTTCCTTATTTTAGTCATTATCTCGATCATCAAAGCCATTCGAAACCGCGGGGGTGGAGGAGGTCCCGGATCTAGAGGAGGCGGAATGTTCTTCCCACCTATCTTTTTAGGTGGAGGAGATTACGGCCGTGGAGGCTCTGGCGGTGGAGGCGGAGGATTTGATTTCGGCGGCTTTGGAGGAGGGGACTTCGGTGGAGGCGGTGCCGGAGGGGATTTTTAATTAACTTTGCATTATGAATAATTTGATCACCCAATCTCTACAAGAGTCTCAGCAAGTTTTAGCTGATTTTTTAGGTAATCCTGCTAAAATCGAGGCTA
>JAGWUO010000213.1 GCA_028868395.1 Cytophagales bacterium
CTTTGAACTTTGGACTTTGAACTTTGTCCACTACCCACTGAATAGATTAAACGACAAATTATGAAAGCGTTTTTAGATAAAGATTTCTTGTTGCAGTCCGAGACGGCACAGACATTGTACCATCAATTTGCGGCAAAGATGCCCATTATTGATTACCATAATCACTTGATTCCGCAACAGATCGCGGAAGACAAGCAATTCGATAATGTTTCCCAAATTTGGCTTGCGGGCGACCACTACAAATGGCGTGCGATGCGCGCACATGGTGTGGATGAAAAATACATCACAGGAAATGCGTCTGACGAGGAGAAATTTTTGAAATGGGCTGAAACGGTGCCCTATACGATGCGTAATCCTTTATACCACTGGACACATTTGGAGTTACAGCGTTATTTCGGGATTACCGAATTATTGAATGCTGAGAGTGGAAAACGCATTTACGATCAGTGTAATGCCCTTTTGCGTACGAAGGAGTTTTCTGTGCGCAATTTACTGCTAAAAATGAACGTGAAGGCGCTTTGTACGACGGATGATCCGATCGATAATTTGGCTTACCACCAACAAATCAAGGCGAGTGGATTTGCGATCAAAGTCTTGCCTACCTTCCGTCCGGATAAAGCGATGGGCGTTGATAATGAAATCGTTTTCGTGGAATATGTGAATTCATTGGCGGCTGCGGCTAACATGGAGATTCAGACCTTAGCGGATTACAAAAAAGCGATAGCGGCGAGACACGATTTTTTCCATTCGGTAGGCTGTCGATTAAGCGACCATGGACTAGAGCAGATATACGCTGACGATTATACGGAGCAGGAAATCGCACACATTTTTGAGCGATTAATGACCGGCAAAACGATTAATCAGAAAGAGAAAGTACAATTTAAATCAGCGATGCTGGTCTATTTTGCGCATTTAGATCATGCCAAAGGTTGGACACAACAGTTCCACCTAGGGGCGATTCGCAATAACAATGACCGTCTTTTGGGTACATTAGGGCCTGATACGGGATTTGATTCGATTGGGGATTTTGAGCAGGCACGTCCTTTGTCAAAATTCTTAAATCACTTAGATTCGACGAATCAATTAGCGAAGACGATTTTGTATAATTTGAATCCACGTGATAACGAATTGTTAGCGACGATGACGGGTAATTTCCAAGATGGAACGATTGTAGGAAAGATGCAATTCGGGTCGGGTTGGTGGTTTTTGGACCAAAAAGACGGCATGGAAAAGCAGATCAACGCCTTGTCTAATATGGGAATGTTAAGCCACTTTGTGGGGATGTTAACGGACTCGAGAAGTTTCCTTTCGTTCCCAAGACATGAGTATTTTAGAAGAATCTTGTGTAATTTACTGGGCGCGGATGTGGAAAATGGCGAATTGCCGGCGGACATTGCTTGGTTAGGCAAGCTAGTGCAAGACATCTCGTATAACAACGCGGCAGGATTTTTTAATTTCGAAGAGTAATGAAGAAGGTTATCACTTTTGGGGAAATCATGGGTCGTTTAAGCCCTGCAGGCTACGGACGCATTACCCAAGCACAGTCATTGAACATCACCTATGGTGGTGGCGAGGCAAACGTAGCGGGCGGGTTAGCCCACATCGGAATCCCGGCCGAACACGTGACTTGTTTCCCTAACAACGAATTAGGCAAAGCAGCCACCGGCTATTACCGCCAAGTGGGTGTGGATATGTCGCATACAGCCTATAAAGAAGGCCGTTTAGGCTTGTATTTCGTGGAGTTTGGGGCAGCGATGCGCCCGAGCAAAGTGACTTATGACCGCGCAGATTCTGCTTTCGCTAATCTAAATCCAGCGGATTTTAATTGGAAAGAAATATTCAAAGGAGCGGGTTGGTTCCACTGGACGGGCATTACACCGGCCATTTCGGAGGCGGCGACGGTCGCTTTAACAGCTGCTTTAAAAGAAGCAAAAGCGCAAGGTTTGACGATTTCGGCGGATGTGAATTACCGGAAGAACCTTTGGCAATATGGAAAATCCGTGAAAGAAGTAATGCCTGATTTGATCGCGCAATGTGACATTATCGTTTGCGGGAAAGCGGATGCGGAGGATATTTTAGACATCGTCCCTACTGGCAAACACAAAAGTGGCTGGCACGATATCTGTGTTCAGATCAAAGCGCGTTTCCCGAACATCAAGAAGATTATTAATACCAAAAGAGGTCAGATTTCTGCCTCTCAAAATACCTTATCCGCGACTTCCTTTGATGGCTCGAAAGTCATCAAATCTGACACCGTAGAAATCTCTCAAATCGTCGATCGCATTGGCGGAGGGGATGCTTTCATGGCCGGCTACATTTACGGAAACTTGGTTTATGGCGATGAGGCGAAGTCATTAGCCTTTGCGGTAGCGGCTTCCGCTTTAAAACATACCATCGAAGGGGATATTAATTTATCCAACTTAGACGAAATTGAAACCGTCATGGGTGGCGATATCACCGGACGATTAAAAAGATAATCATGGCTAGAAATTCAGCAGATATAGTGTACTCTCGATTAGCGGAAACGCCTATCGTTCCTTTATTTTTCAACGCCGATCAAACGATCGCCCAAAACGTTTTGAAAGCCTGCTACGACGGTGGAATTCGCGTTTTCGAATTCACGAACCGCGGCGAAGCAGCACCAGCCATCTTTGCGAAACTAATTGACTTTTGCGAGAAAGAATGCCCGGATTTAGTGCTTGGAATCGGAACGATTTTCGATGCAAAACAGGCGACTGAATTCATTGAAATGGGTGCTGACTTTATGTTACAACCCTTTACGACGGCTTCCGTAGGAGAAGTTTGTGCGAAACACAATATCCCTTGGATGCCTGGCACGATGACTTTGACGGAGATTCGCAACGCAGAGATTTTAGGTGCGAAATACGTGAAAATCTTCCCAGGTAACGTGGTAGGTCCCGCTTTCGTAAAAGCGATTCAAGGACCGATGCCGAAGACTAAAATCATGGTGACTGGTGGTGTGGAACCGAACCGCGAAAGCTTGAAAACTTGGTTTGGTGCAGGCGCAGCGGCCGTAGGAATGGGTTCTCAATTGTTCCCAGCCGAATTAATTCAAAAACAAGACTATACCTCTATATCCAACACGATCGCTAACCTGATCAAAACCTATCACGAACTATAATATGGAAACCATTGGAAAGTACCGCTGGAAAATATGCGCACTGCTATTTTTCGCGACAACGATTAACTACCTAGACCGTCAAGT
>JAGWUO010000214.1 GCA_028868395.1 Cytophagales bacterium
TGATTTGTTCGATGGAAGTGGCTAGCTGAATTTTCGTTCGCGCCATTTCCGATAAGGCATTGTTATAGGACTCGAAGAAATCGACGAATTCGAGGACACTGACATTCCCTTTTTGGAAATTATCAGTCATTCCTTTTAAAGTCACTTCAAAATCATCATTGTACAATTTTGAATTCTTCGTGTATTCTTTGACCGTTTGTTGGTATTGTAAATAGGTTCCGTTCACTTCCGCTAACACTTGACTTTTCAAGCCCTCGTATTCAAAATTCTTTGACTGAATTTGCGCCTGAGCCGTCTTAATATTACCCTGGTTTTTATTCCAAAACATCAAAGGAACCGCAAATCCCAGGTTAACTTGACGTTGAAAGGCTCCACCTCGTTGATCATAAGACGCAAACAAAGTGATGTCTGGTTTAGCTAATTTCTGTTGTAAGGAGAAATATTGCTGTGCGAAAACCAAGTCTTTCTGACTCATCAATAAATCAGGCCGATTCGCTATCGCTTCTTGATATAAATCCTCCACATTGACCGGCAGAACAAAGGCCCTAATCTCTGCATCAGAGACGATGGGAGATACAATTTTCTTAGTTTGTAATAAGGTTTGCACTTTGGTCATTTGGTCAAAATAATCTCCATAAATGGCCGCACGTTCATTACTTAGATTCAAGTAAACTCCTTTCAAACGAACGAGGTCTTTCAACGGAATATTCCCTTTAGGTACTTGCTTTTCGTAGGCAGAAACTATCTCGTCCAACAGGCTCAGCTGTTTGTCGTATTTGCTAATCAATAACTGCTTTTGACTTAACAGAAACAGCCCCGTATGCAATTGGAATTTCAATTGGCGTAACAGATCCTGAAGGGCTAACTCTGCCATTTGAGTGGAGGTTTTAGCCAGGTCCATCTGCGCTTTACGCTTACCGCCTAAAATAATTAGCTGCTCTAATTGAACACTTTGCTGGCCGGAAGATCCCACATGAAAGGCCTGGTTATTTTCCGGATCTATAGCATTAAAATCTGCCGTTAAAACTGGATTCGGATACAATTTAGCTTGGATTTCTTGGGCTTTCTGGGCTTCAATATTCATTGAAGAGGCCATTAATTGAAAGTTCGCCGACAAGAACATTTTATCTGCTTGGTTAATCGTTAAAGAGAGCGTGTCACGCTGCGAAAAACCAGAAAAAAGAGTGAAGCAGAATAAGATTGATAGTTTAATGCGCATAGTATTTTGGATACAACACGCGAAGTTGAAGAAATCGAACTTAAAAAGGCCTTAAAGTGCTTTAATTATTTCCCAATGGGAAAAAGAGCGTGAATTTATTCACCGAATTGGAAGGAGAATCATATTCAATTTCACCCCCGTGAAGCTGAATAATTTTATTAACAAGAACAAGCCCTAAGCCAAAACCTCGTTTACCTTGGCTATTTTCTCCCCTGAAAAAGTGCTGAAAAAGGAATGGAATTTCCTCTGGCGATATGTTTTTCCCTTTATTGGAGATTTGAATGAGCAATTTTCCCCGTTGATTTTTGAAGTAGATTTGGGCACGGTGATCCGAGGCATAGTTCACGCAATTCAGCAATAAATTCTGAATAACCATTTTTAATAACCTCAAATTTCCTTGGACTGAGAGACCATGTACGGACTCAATTTTCTCATCAAACTGCACATCAAACTTGAATTTCGGGTGGATTTTTTTCATTTCAGATACCCAATCAAAAACTAACTCATCCATCCGAATTTCTTGGAATGTCAGGTTCGAATGGGTCTCCACTTTTGCGATCTCTAACAAGGCGTTAATCATATCGCCTAAAATTTTCGTATCTTCTTTTTGCTCGTTGATTCCTGTTTTAATTTTTCCTAAATCCGACTCCTTTTCTAAACGTTCTAAATTAGAAACGAGAATCGAAATGGGTGTTTTTAATTCGTGGGAGATATGGTGAACGGCATGTTTTTGGAAAGAAAAAGAATCCTGTAATCGCTTCATCAATTCATTAAATCGACTTGTTAATAAATAGATTTCATCTCTCGCTTCAGGAATAGGTAACAAATGGTTAGCAGTCTCGATGTTTATAATTTTCAATGCAGCCGCCATCGAAATAATAGGCTTGGAAATTCGATTTGCTAGGGCAAAAGAACTAATTAAAATAAGCCCAGAAATCAATCCAAACAAAACCAATAAGGTATACTTTAAAAATTCTAATTTTGAATACCCAAATACATCATAGGCTTTCGTAATTCCATAATACACCTCTTTGTTAAACACAAAATAAACACCTACCACATCTGTATCACCCTCTCGACTTTCCAATACGGGTTTATCTGCACTAAGATTAAATAATAAATCCTTCGAAAATTGAATCTTTGTGTCATTCAAACTGGAATATATCAGCTGTTTATTCGCATTAAACAATAATGTTTTTTCTTGATATAACTTATTAATGTTCAAAAGATTCATCGATTGCAACACATTGTGATTGAGCTGCTTAGCCTCAGAAAGATCCGTTATAGTGGAAATAGTGTGGTCCTTAATCCTTTGTTGGTATTCTTCTCTTCGGTAATTCGAAAACACCGCAAAAATCAATAAAAAGGAGAACCCGATTACGGAGATGGATAAGGCCGAAAAATAGATGAGAATGCGTTTACGTATGTTCATAGGACATCCAGATAATAACCAAAACCAATCTTGGTTTTGATCAATTGTTTAGAGAAAGGCTTATCAATTTTTTTTCGTAAAAAATTGATATAGACCTCGATAGTGTTGTTGTGTTCGTCCAACGAACCTCCCCATATTTGCTTGTTTAACTCCTTCTTCGTTACAATTTTCCCTTTCGCTTTTGCCAGCATAACGAGTAGATTGAATTCCCTAGGAGTTAAATTAATTTCTTGTTTAGCACGAGAAACGACATTAGTAGAAAAATCAATTGATAAATCCTCTACCCACATTAAAGCAGGAGGTTCAATCTGTTTATTCGCTCTTTTCAATAACGATTTTATCCTGGCCAACACCTCCACCATAAAGAATGGCTTGGTCAAATAATCGTCCGCTCCCATTTCAAAACCTTTCATCTTATCTTCCAGCTCATCATAGGCTGTGAGCATCAAGATAGGGGTTTGGGAATTGTGTTTTCTGAACTCTTGACAAATATGAAATCCATCAAAGTCCGGTAAGTTCAAATCTAAAATCAGGAGATCAAACTGTGCCGAATTCAGCATAGCA
>JAGWUO010000215.1 GCA_028868395.1 Cytophagales bacterium
TGGCGTGCCAGATCCAGCAGCCTCTGCGAAAGATATCCGTGAAACTTTTGGTCGTATGGGGATGAATGATGAGGAGACAGTTGCGTTGATCGCGGGTGGTCACACGTTTGGTAAAACACACGGTGCAGGTCCAGCCACCAATGTGGGTCCAGATCCCGAAGCAGCGGGCATCGAGGAGCAAGGTTTAGGCTGGAAAAGCACGTACAAATCAGGTAAAGGGAAAGATGCGATCACGTCTGGTTTAGAGGTGACTTGGACATCGACGCCTACACAATGGGGTATCGGATACTTGCACTTATTGTTCAACAATGAGTGGTCTTTAGAGAAGAGCCCAGCGGGTGCGAACCAATGGATTGCGAAAAATAGCGCAAACATTATTCCAGATGCATTTGATAAAAATACCTTCCACAAACCTACGATGTTAACAACGGATATCGCTTTACGCGTGGATCCGGCTTATGAGAAAATCTCTCGTCATTTCTTAGAAAATCCAGAAGTTTATGCAAAAGCTTTTGCCAAAGCATGGTTCAAATTAACGCACCGCGATATGGGTCCTAGTTCGACTTACTTAGGACCAGAAGTGCCGAAGGAGCAATTGATTTGGCAAGATCCAATTCCGGCATTAAACCACGAAGTAATCAACGCTACAGACATCGCTGCTTTGAAAGTGAAGTTATTAAACTCGGGTTTATCGATCAGCGAATTAGTTTCGACAGCTTGGGCTTCGGCTTCTACGTATCGTCACTCCGATCGCCGTGGTGGTGCTAACGGAGCGCGTATCCGCTTGTTGCCACAACGCAACTGGGAGGTAAATAATCCGAGGCAATTAGAGAAAGTCTTAGCTGTATTAGAGAAAATTCAACAAGAGTTTAATGCTAAATCAGGTAAGAAAAAAGTATCGATCGCGGACTTAATCGTCCTAGGTGGTTCAGCAGCAGTAGAGAAAGCTGCGGCCAATGCAGGGGTTAAAACTACGGTGCCATTTACGCCAGGCCGTATGGATGCAACACAAGAGCAAACAGACGTAGCCTCCATTGGATTATTAGAACCAATGGCTGATGGTTTCCGTAACTACTTGAAAACGCAGTATACATTATCAACGGAAGAATTGTTCGTAGATAAAGCGCAATTATTAACGTTAACGGCGCCCGAAATGACGGTATTAACGGGCGGTATGCGTGCCCTGAATACGAATTATAATGGTTCGAAGCATGGTATTTTCACCACGAAGAAAGATGCGCTAACGAATGATTTCTTCGTGAACTTGTTAGAGATGGGCACTACGTGGAAGCCAGCGAATGCAACGAAAGAAGAGTTCGTAGGAACAGACGAGAAAACAGGTGCAGTGAAAGCGACAGCGACACGTGCTGACTTGATTTTTGGGTCTAATTCTGAGCTTCGCGCATTAGCTGAAGTCTATGCAACAAAAGATTCTCAAAACAAATTCGTAACTGACTTTGTTAAGGCGTGGGTTAAAGTGATGAATCTTGATCGCTTTGACGTCACATTCAAATAATTAGTTGAGTTTAATTAATGAAAAAAACCGGCTCTTTGGGCCGGTTTTTTTCAATTTACTTCAATTTCATATTCACTGGATCCCACTGGATGATCTTCTTTTGGAAATAACTTTCGTTACAAGCTAAGGCTGGTGCCGCCGCTCTAAATCCAAAGGCTGCATCTTCTACTACAGTGGTCCCGTTGCGAATTGCGTCAAAGAAATGTGTGAAGTGATCCACGTGTTCATCATATCCTGCAGGCGCTCTGAAAATTACGTCCTCTTTCGTAGGGCGTTTGCGTTGCGCCTCGGTCCATTTCGCGTTGTAATCGCGGGTCATTTCTTCCTGCATGCTTTTCGAGAAGGTAAAGACCGAGTCATAACCACCAAAACCTGGCGCTTCTGGCATAATGCTATGCTTCACAGAAATCGTGTTTCCTTTCACATCCATTACTCCTTCTGAACCGATCAAACGAATCACTTCTTGACCACCTGTTCCGCTGACAAAGTTCACTTGCAAGGTTAATTGGAACGCTGGGTGCTCCGCCGTGTTCCCGTATTGCATCACACCAGACATCACATCTGGCAAGTTACGGCCATCGTTCCAGTGGCTAAATTGGCCGGTAGAGAAGATCGTTTCTGGACCTTTGGAATTAGTCATAAAGTGCGTTCCGGACAATAAGTGGATGAATAAATCCCCAGCTACGCCGGTACCTACTTCTTTAAAGGCACGCCACCAGAAGAATTTCTTCGCGTCAAATTCCATTTTAGCGGTAGCCTCGATGAAGCGATTCCAATCGCAAGTGGAAGCATCTGCGTCTTTAGGAATGGTGTATTCCCAGGCGCCAATGGAGCTTTGGCGATCATACACCGCATTCACCATATTTAATTTACCAATTTCGCCTGCCGCTAACATTTCTTTCGCTTTCGCTAATCCGATGCTGCTCACGCGCTGAGATCCTACTTGAAGGACTTTGCCGTATTTCTTTTGAGCTGCAATCACTTTAGGGCCTTCGTCGATTTTATAAACCATCGGTTTTTCGATGTAGACGTGTTTGCCTTTTGCCAAAGCATCGATTGTAATGCGCGCGTGCCACACATCATGCGTCGCGATGATCACCGCATCAATATCTGGACGATCTAATAATTCCTTGTAATTACGCGTTGTGTACAAGTCTTTGCCATATAATTCCTTCGCGTTTTCAATTCGGCCCGTGTATAAATCACAGATTCCCGCTAATTCCACGCCCGGAACTTTCAGCGCGGAGGCTAAATCGAAGTGGCCTTGTACCCCAAAACCAATCACCCCCAAGCGAATTTTTTCGCCCACCGAGATGCGTTTTTCATAGGTCAAAATGCGTTCTTCTGCTTTTTGTTGTGCGCCTAAAGAGGCAAAAGGCGATGACGCCGCCACGAGGCTCGTAGCCCCTATTTGTTGTAAAAACTTCCGTCTAGAAGCTTGACTATCTTTGTTCATATGGAATAGGTTTTTGCTAAATATACGAATTTATAAATCTTCTAGTGCATAGCGCACGTAGGCAAATTTCTTTCCATCTGGACTCCATGAGGGCACATTAATCGTTCCTTGGCCGCCGTAAAAAGGCTCCGTTAAATCTTTCACCACTTTCGTTTTCAAATCCAATAAGCGCAGTTTTACTTGATGGCCAAAGGGATGGGATTGCTTTTGGTCCTCCAGATACGTAATAATCGTCG
>JAGWUO010000216.1 GCA_028868395.1 Cytophagales bacterium
CCCAAACCAAGCGCTAAAGCACCGACAAGGGGCAATCCAATTAAGAGCGATAATAGAGGTAAATTCGTCATTTAATAAATAGCGCGTAAAGTAAAAATAAGGCAAATGTCACAATAATCATAGCCCAATAGCTTTGGACTTTAGCTGACTGCCAGCGACTTAAAATTCTTCCGGTGCCTGCACTCAAGCTGGCACTTCCACCCACTAAAATGCCATCGACAATGTGCCTGTCAAACCAGGCGGATAGATGGGCGATGATCACTTGCAAGGCAGCAATCCCATTCACGAAGCGGTCAATAAATTGGGTTTCGAACACCTGAGCTGATCTACTTTTCCAGCGAATTAAGCGGAATAATGAAGGCCAAAAGCCTGCCAAGAATTGGTAGTTTCCAGCCGGAATCCAGTTTCTCGTTACATACGCTCCAGCAATTCCCAGCACCCAGGTGGCAGCTGTGATATACAACCAGAATGATGGAATGTGGTAAATGCTGATGAACGTATTTTCGTGCATTTCCAATGGATTTACAGAAATCCAAATGAAGAGACTAGCTATGACGAGCACACTGATCGGCAGCGCAAATTCTGTCGTCGACGAACCCTCCTTCAAAGGCCCCATAAAGATTAAATAAAACTGCCTGCTGATGTAGAAACTGGTCAAGATCATTCCTAGTGCTAAAACAACTAGCAATTCTACCTGACCGTTTGTATATAAATATCCAGCTATGTTTTCCTTGCTGTAAAAACCGCCCGTAAGAGGCAATCCCATTAACCCGGCACCGAAAATAAGGTAGGCCAAAGCCGCTATTGGAGCCTTCTTGCGAAGGCCACCCATGTCGTTTAGGCTTTGGGAATGAACGGTATGAATAACCGCACCAGCCGCTAAAAAGAGGCCTGCTTTGAAAATCCCATGGGTCAATAAATGAAATAATGAAGCATCAGAACCCATTCCCATCCACATTAAACCCAGCTGGGAAATGGTAGAATAGGCGAGTGTTTTTTTGATGTCATTTTGGAAAATGGCGAATACAGCTCCGACTAAAAAGGATATTGCACCGATGATTCCCATAAAAAGATGGGTCTCTGGTCCTGTGATGTCGAAAACGCGAACGCCCACAAATACTCCAGCGGCCACCATCGTAGCCGCGTGAATTAAAGCGGAGGCCGGTGTGGGTCCTTCCATTGCGTCCGGTAGCCAAGACATAAGAGGGAATTGGGCTGATTTAGCCATTCCGCCCGCAATTATTGCGATTCCGATCAGGGCAGGGGCCATACCATGCATTGCTGAAAACTGCCACGAATTGAAATGTAAACCGAGGGCTATTAAACCGAACAATAAGGAAATATCACCCAAACGGTTAATCAAAAAGGCTTTTTTAGCGGCTTGAATGGCGGCCGTTTTTTGGTGCCAAAAACTAATCAACAAATACGAACAAGCCCCCACTAATTCCCAAGCCCCGTAAAAAACTAGGATGGAATCAGTCAGCAATAAAAGCGTCATTGAACCCACAAAGAGGTGCAAATACAGGTAGTATCGACCGATGGAGGGGTCGCCTTTCAGATACGATTTGGAAAAAAGTTGAACACAAAAAGAGACAATCGCCACTAATCCTAGAACTAATTGTGCCGAGGTATTCGCCCAAAAACTCAGATTCAGTGGTTGTCCACCCAGATTAAACCAAGGATAAGCTATTTTGAAATCAAGGGATGCGGTGTTACAAAAATATAACGCGGCAATACTGAATACAGTCGAGAGGGAAATCGAAAAAAGGGGTTTGGGAAAAAGAGCCACCAAAAGCGCGGACGCCCAGGGCAACAAAAGCACTCCAAGAAACAGGAGATTTAATCCCATATACTTTGTATAGATTTAAAAACAAATATACGGATTATCCGCCACTCACGGGTGGAATTAAGGCAATTTCCATCGTTTCAGACAGGATAAAATCCGGTTCTGGGAAGCGATGTTCTGCTGCAAGTCGCAAAGAGGGTAGATTTTTTAAAGCAGGGTGCTTCGAACGCAAGGTTTGTAACATTTCTTCCACCGTGACTGAGCCCTCTTTTTCGATCGAAATGGAGGCCGATTTTAATAAATCTCGGCAAATACCGAACAGCAAAATGTGGTAGGTTGACATCGTTTTTTGTACCTTTGGTAACTATTGAACAAATATATTGGATAATCCTCAGCTTTTAGATAATCATGGCCGCGAATTAACGTATTTACGTCTCGCGGTGACGGATCGTTGCAATCTGCGCTGCACCTATTGCATGCCGGCGGAGGGGATTAACTATATGCCGGAGCGCGAGTTGATGAGCTGGGACGAGATGTTTCGCTTGACCCGTATTTTGCACGAAATGGGGATTAAAAAGGTCCGCATTACGGGAGGAGAGCCCTTTGTTCGGAATGGTTTGCTGGATTTCTTAACGAATTTAGCGGGCTTGAATGACCTAGAAATCTGTTTGACGACGAATGGCGTGTTCATTGGTGAATACATAGATGCGCTAAAAAAGCTAGGTGTGCGCCACATTAATTTAAGCTTGGATTCCCTCGATCGAGATCGCTTTCAGCAGATTACGCGTCGGGATGATTTTGCCAAAGTCTATGAAAATCTTCTTCGCTTAATCGATGCCGGCTTCCAAGTCAAGATCAATGCGGTCGTGATGCAGGGCAAAAATGAGGACGATATCATCGCTTTGACAGAGTTTGCTCGCGAGCATCCTGTATCTGTGAGATTCATCGAGGAGATGCCATTTAATGGTTCTGGTTTGGTAGAAGAAAAATTGTTTTGGGATCATGCACGCATCCTAGAGCGCATTCGCTCGCAATTTCCGGACTTAAAAGCGAGACCCTTTTTGTTTGGGGAAACAGCAAATACCTATGATATTCCTGGGTTCAAAGGGAATGTAGGAATAATCGCGGCATTCACGCGGACCTTTTGTGGAAGCTGCAATCGCATTCGCTTGACTGCCAAAGGTCAAGTCAAGACTTGCCTCTACGATGATGGCGTTTTTGATTTGAAGCCGTATCTTCGTAGCGGAGTGAGCGACGAGGAGGTAAAAGCACAATTTTTGACATTATTTAAATCGCGTCCTTTGGACGGATTTGAAGCAGAAAATAAACGAAAAGGAGTCATTACAGAATCGATGACGACTATAGGAGGCTAATCATTATGAATCCATTATCTACCCTGATTGAGAAATTTTCTAGCCT
>JAGWUO010000217.1 GCA_028868395.1 Cytophagales bacterium
TCTAACTTGCTTCTGTCCGGAAGCTTCGGTAATTTTAGGTGTAATTCTGTAACCATGAAAAAAATCGTATTTATTCTTTCCTTGGCCGTATTGGCTTCTTGCAGTTCTAACCCAGAAACGAGTGCTCCTAGTGAGAACTTAAATGAAGTTTTGTCTTGTATTGATGCGAAAGGCTTAATATCAAAGTATGGTGCGAAGTCTGTAATTCTTGATACTTCCATCGTAACAGGAGATGATACCTTGAAGGGGGCTATCATTTTTCCGGGAACTGCTAAACAAGCCCATGTTTTCTTTCATGACGGTAAAATATCGGATGTGAGTATTCAGGGCGAAAGTTCAGCTTGGAAAACGGCTTCAGGCTTGTATCTAGGTCTTCCCTTGCAAGAAGTAGAGAAATTAAATACGAAAAACTTTACTATATCGGGATTTGGTTGGGCACATGGAGGATCTGTTGTTTCTTGGGAGGGCGGTAAATTAGCCGGGGATAGTACCTTGACTCATTTAGCATCGTTTCGCAACAAGCGCCAAAATATCTCTGTAGAAGAATTCAATAAAGTATCTGGCGAAGCAGAGTTTGATGTGCGTCATCCGTCCATTCAACAAATGAATCCGGTCTTAGAGCAAATCACGATTTTGAAGCCTTATATTCCGTCTAAAGAAGAGGGAAAAGGCATAGCCAAGAAGATTCAATCTAGCCAAATACCCGTTCGCTAAGCTAATTTGGGGTTATTCTTGTGGCGGTCCGCATCGCGCTCTGTCTTCTTTAAGAGGTTCTGTTTCAGAGCCTCTTCTAGGTTTATGCCGGTTTGGTTCGCCAGGCAGATCAAAACGAAAAGCACATCGGCCATTTCATCCCCTAAGTCTTTGTTCTTATCTGATTCTTTCTCTGATTGTTCGCCGTAGCGACGTGCAATGATACGCGCGACCTCACCCACTTCTTCGGTCAGCATTGCCATATTGGTTAACTCGCTAAAATAGCGAACCCCTACAGTCTTAATCCACTCATCTACTTGTTGTTGCGCATTTGAAATCGTCATAATTAAGGGTTTTTAGAGTCGATGATGATGGTGACCGGTCCATCGTTTGTCAAATTGATTCGCATATCAGCACCGAAGACTCCGGTCTGGATTTGTTTACCTACGTTGTCTGACAAAGTTTTAATCATAAGCTCATACAACGGTATCGCTTGTTCTGGTCTGGCAGATTCCAAAAAACTAGGGCGATTCCCCTTGCGCGTCGCTGCATAGAGTGTGAATTGACTGACGAGCAAGATTTCGCCTTGAATGGCCTGTAAGTTCAAATTCATTTTGCCTTCCTCATCAGAGAATATACGTAATCCTGCTATTTTGCCTGCTAAATAAGCCACATCTTCCGGTGTGTCTTCTACATGAATGCCCAATAAAACGACAAAACCCTGTTGAATGGAGGCTTGCAATGCACCATCTATGTGCAGAGTTGCTTGACTTACGCGTTGTATAACGGCAATCATATTACAAGAGTAGGTAGACGATCAAGAAATAGACTCCGTAACCTAGGATGTCGTTTGTCGTCGTGATAAAGGGACCACTCGCCACTGCTGGGTTGATCTTTAATTGATTCAACACTAGGGGAGTAATCGTTCCCATTAAACTAGCTAGCATTACCACTGCAAAAAGCGATAATGACACGGTCATGGATAACATGATTTGGCCTGAATCCACTAATAAGGAACATCCGAAAGCGAATATCGCCGCGATTAATGCATTGATGAGTGCAACCAAGAGTACTTTCTGAAGACGTTTCCACAACGTGGTATCTAAACCACTTTTATCTGCCAAAGACTGTACAATCAACGAGGAAGACTGAATTCCTACGTTTCCACCCGTTGAACCGATTAATGGAATAAAGGCTGAGATGGCTGGCAAGATCGAAATGGTATCATCGAAACGATCGATGATTTTAGCGGCTAAAAAACTACCTACCATACCACCAATCAACCAAGGTAGACGGGAACGCACTAATAACCAAACAGAGTCATCTTCCTCCACGTCCTCGGAGATACCGGCCATCACCTGAATGTCTTCTTGTGCGGATTCCGTAATGAAATCGACCACGTCATCAATGGTGATTCGGCCTAATAATCGTCCCTGTATATTCACCACCGGAATGGCTTCTAAATCGTATTTCTGCATCAAATCGGCTACTTCTTCGCCGGAGGCATAGGTTTGTACCGAAACAATTTCACCTGCATCGTAGACATCGGCGATCTTCGAACCACGTTTCGCTAGAATGATTTTCTTTAGGGAAACCGTGCCTAACAAAAGTCCGTCGTCATCGATAACGTAAACGGAATATACCTTTTCCACATCTTCCGCCTGTTTGCGGATTTCCTCCACACATTCCGTTACGGTTTGGGATATGTTAATCTTGATTAACTCCTTCTGCATTAAACCGCCGGCGCAATCTTCATCATAATGCATTAAGTCAATGATGAAACGCGCTTGTTCGCGGTCTTTTAGCAGGGCGATGACTTCCTCGCGCACTTTAACGGGTTGCTCATTCAGAATATCCACCGCATCATCGGAATCGATGACGTTGATGTATTGGGCAATTTCCTTGGAAGTGAAGTTCTTTAAGAATTTTTTGCGGTCATCTGAATCTAGGGTAGAAATGATTTCTGCCGCTAGTTTGGTATCAATTAACAGAACGAGGTATTTCGCCTCTTCTGTGGTTAATTCAATTAAAATGCTGGTAATATCCGCTGGGAAAAGCTCATCAAGCTTCAATAAAATCTCCTCATTCGCCTGATTTTCGATCAAAAGGCGGATGTCCTCTATGAACTCTTTCGTTAGTTCAAACGGAAGGTGTTGTGGGTTGACTACTTCCATGGTTTGAGGGATTTTAAATTTAACAACGCAAATTAGTAAAATTAGATCGATTAAGCGCCTAGGTAGCCATTATCTTTCCATAAAATCGTTAATTCGGTGAACTCAGCGACACCTAATTGTTCAGCGCGTTTACTGAGCAAGGGATGTTCAGGTAATTGCAAGGCTCTGAGGGCGTTACGTAAAGTCTTGCGACGTTGGTTGAAGGCCATTTTGACTAAAGACTTGAATTTAGCCGGGTCACACTCCAGTTTTTTGTCCCAATTACGAACGAGGCGAATGACGCCAGAGTTCACTTTAGGGGGAGGCGTAAATACCTCGGGTCCTAGGCTGAATA
>JAGWUO010000218.1 GCA_028868395.1 Cytophagales bacterium
TTTGCCTTAGATGTTCCGGGTTTAGATCCGGCTAAAGTGAATGCGTATGCATACGAAAGGGTTGTTACTCCGAAAGGCTTATTCCCGAATAAAGACTTCGCTAATAACATCACCAATTTGCCTATTGGGGTCTTAGATGTGGCTTATTTCCCTTCAGAGCGTGGTTTGTACAACTTTAATCCCAATTTATCTTCCAACGGTTTATTGCCTACTCCGGCCTCTAATTTTGGTGCGATAACGCGTGCCATCAGCTCTGATACGGATTTTGATAATGCTAACGTGGAGCAGATTGAGTTTTGGTTAATGGATCCGTTTATTGGTGGAGAGGCTGGTAAAATTCGGGATGGAGTATTCAATAAAAACAATGAGACAGGGGGTAAATTAGTATTTCATCTAGGAGATGTGTCAGAAGATTTCATTCCAGATGGTTATTCCAATTTTGAGAATGGTATCCCAGCAGGGGAGAAAATCACGACAGGGATAGGAAAGAATGTGGAGACCACGGATTGGGGTTTAGCGCCGTCTCGCCAGTTTGTGATTAATGCATTTGATAATTCAGCGGGAAGAGAAAAACAGGATATTGGTTTAGATGGTTTGCCTAATAAGTCTGATGATGCAACAGCTGTGACGGAGACGACCCATTTTAAAGCTTATTTGGATCAGATTAAGGGAAGAGTGACGGATGCATCGGCTTTGGCCAAAATCCAAAATGACCCAGCCGCCGATGACTTCGATTACTATTTGAATCAAAAGTTCAATGGAACTGAATCGTTAATTCAACGCTATAAAAATTACTCAGGGGTGGAAAATAATAGCCCGACTACGGCTAATCCATCTAATACGAATTTTACAGAGGCGAATAGTATGCTTCCTGACCGGGAGGATTTGAATAATGACAACACGGTTAATGAAAATGAAGCCTATTTTGAATACGAGGTTGATTTGAAGCCTAGTAGCTTACAAATTGGGAGTGGCTTTGTAGTGGATAAAATTACAGAGGGCGGTGTAAATTGGTACTTGTTCCGAATTCCCATTAAAGATAAACGCAATTATAAAACGCCAGCTGGAGAGATAAATTCGTTTAAATCGATTCGCTTTATGCGGATGGTTCTGAAGGAATTTCAGGAGCCTGTCGTGTTGCGTTTTGCTCAATTACAACTTTCTGGATATAGTTACCGCAAGTTTGTGGGGGAATTAGACAAAAGAAGTGGACAGGATTTACCGGAACCGTACGATGCGAAATTCCGTGTCTCGAGTGTGAATATTGAGGAGAATGGTCCTGCTAATAAGGGGGAGAGCGCTATTCCATATGTGGTTCCCCCTGGATTTGTGCGTGATCAGGATATTACCACGATTAACAACGCTCGTCTAAATGAGCAGTCAATGAGTCTGTGTGTGGATAATTTAAGACCAAACGATGCCCGCGCAGTATTTAAAAATACGTTGTTTGATTTTATTAATTACAAGCGTTTGAAGATGTTTGTATCGATGCAAAGCCCAGATGCGATTAATGGCCAGGTGAGTGCATTCTTACGTATTGGTACAGATTTAACGGATAATTACTATGAAATTGAGAATACGGGATTAACGCAGACGCAGAAGGGGCAAAGCTTAGATACGGAAATTTGGCCGATGGAAAATGAGTTCGACATCGAGTTTGATTTAGTCAAACAAGTGAAGACAGAACGAGATAAGCAAGGTAAGAGTCTCAACGAGCGTTTTACGATGATTGTGACGAGTTCAACGGGTAAGACGTATAAGATTACCGTGATGGGTCGTCCAGATCAAAGTGCTACGATGGTGACGATGATAGGCGTTCGAAATACGAGTAACACGAATAAATCCTTCTGTATTTGGGTAAATGAATTGCGTGCCTCAGGTTTCGATCAAACTTCTGGTGAGGCAGCCATAGGTAAATTGGGTATCAAGCTAGCAGACTTGGGAACGATTCAGATGAATGGGAGTTTTAAGAATTATGGTTTTGGAGGAGTTCAGGCCAAAATCTCAGAGCGTAGTCGCGAAAATAATCTAGAATATGGTATTACAGCCAATTTGAATTTGGACAAACTCTTGCCTAAAAAGTGGGGCTTCAAAATTCCGTTCTTTATTACCTACGATCGACGAAATATCTCACCTGAATTTGATCCTTTTGACCCGGATATCTTTTTACGGAATTCGATTCAGAAATTTAGTTCAGAGGCAAAAAAGCAGTCTTATCTTACTTTAGTGGAAGATAATACGGAACGTAAAGGGTTTAATTTCTCAAATGTGAAGAAGAGCAGAAATGCCCAGGCTAAGAACAGCTATCCTTGGGATTTCTCTAATTTTACCTTTAGCTACGCGTACGCTGAAATGTTGCGAACGAGTCCATTAATAGCAGAATACAGTCAATTAAGCCATAAGGGAAGTGTTCTTTATGCTTATACGAGTTCATCGCGTTTCCTAGAGCCGTTTAAGAAAGTCAATTTTGATTTAATCAAAGATTTCAATCTGAATCTAGTTCCGTCTTCGTTGATGGTTCGATTAGATATGGATCGCAGTTTCATCAAGACCCAAATGCGAAATGCGGAATTTACCACGCTTGGTGTGGCTCCACAATTTGAGAAGTATTGGTTCTTTAATCGCCAATATGCCCTGAATTGGAATTTAACCAAGAGTATGGTGCTGAATTATAATGCACAGGTGAATTCGATTATTGATGAGCCAATTGGGGACTTGGATACACAAGAAAAGCGTGATTCGGTGATGATTAGTTTACGCGCTTTAGGTAGAGCTAAAAATTTTGATCAGCAGGCTGGAATGGTTTGGCGTTTACCTCTTCAGAAATCCGTATTAACCGATTGGATGAATGCCGATTATACGCATCGGATCGGGTATAACTATTTTGCGAATTCGTTTGATATAAGGGATTCTTTGGGATTACCTTTTGGCAATATTATTAAGAATACGAGAGAACAGGCCATTAATGGGAAGATTGACTTCGTGGCACTTTACAACCGTGTTAAGGCTTTGCGTTGGGCCAATAGTCCTCGTTCGTTTGGTAAAAATGTAGCTAGAAATCCAGGCGACGAAGAGGATATTGTGATTCCAGCGAAAGGTGCGCTTAAATCGATTACGCGTTTATTGTTAACGCTTCGGGGTATTCAAGTGAATTATGCCATAAATGAATCTACAACACTTC
>JAGWUO010000219.1 GCA_028868395.1 Cytophagales bacterium
AAGAAAGAAGAACCTTGTGATAAGTAAGTCAAGAAATAGAAGAATTTTTCCCAAAACTTGTTCATCAAAAACATCTTGTGAGCAGAGTAACGATGAAGGAAAAACGTTTGGCTAAACAAGGAAACATACCAATGTATGAAGAAAGCCGGAAGTACTAATTGCATAATAGAAGATAGATTTAATGTTTTAACAAAGTTACGAAGCAAATGTTTCTAATGTAACCTGCAAATACGTTTATTAACTGATTTTAGTCAGAATTTAAGATGTGTAAACCGTGACAAACCGCTATTCCAGCCGTTTCCGTACGTAAAATGGACTTTCCAAGACTAAAAGGTTTCCAGTTATTATTAACTAATAATGCTGATTCCTCTGGCGTAAAGTCACCTTCTGGACCAACTAAAACGTGATATACTTGACCTTTAGAGGCAGTTTTAGCTAGCGAAGACACAGGAGGATTCGAAATAAAAGCGAATAGTTTTTCGCCTCCCTCCTTCGCTGCAACTTCTTTCAACGTATGCAAACCCGTTATTTCAGGCAAATACAAATTCTTAGATTGCTTTAAAGCGGAAATTGCCGTCTTTTCTAATCGCTGGAGTTTTATTTCTTTTCTTTCGGAATTCTTAGAAGCAAAGAAATGTATTCCATGAATGCCAAATTCACCACATTTCTCCACCATCCACTCCATTCTCTCCATTTGCTTCGTGGGAGCGACATAAAGGTGTATTTGATAAGAAGGCGAAGGCTCTGAGTCAATTACTTCTAATGGGCCAAAAGCTACTTTTTTCCCCTCTATTGAAGTAATGGCCGCACTAAATTTAGATCCACGACCGTCTAACAAGTGAATGGTCTCTCCTACTCTTAAACGCAATACCCGTATAGCATGAAAGGATTCCTCTTCCGATAAATAAGAGGAATCCTTTGCATTGGGAGCGTAAAATACGGCTATACTCATGTGTTATTCGTCTTCATCCTCGTCCTCATCATCTGAGTTAAAGGTATAAAGTGATGGGTCAAGGCTCAGCGTGTTGCCATTAAAGTCTTGAACGAATTGGGATAACATTTCGTCATCCAGGGCTGGAACATACAAGGCTGCTTCTATACTAACGCCGTATTCGAATTCTGGATCGATTTCGATATACTCAGCTACTTTAATCTCTTCATTTTCTTCTAAATCTTCGATTACTTCTAAGATCAGCATTTCTACTTCTTCGTCTAATTCTTCATTAGGCTCGTAATTTTCATCACGGTTCTCTAAGGGAACGTATAGCGGATATTGTTGAATGATCTCTTTTTCAGCTGCTTCGTATAGTAAACTAGAATAATGCAATTGCAGGGTACAAATAATCGCATCATAAATGACCTCTTGTTTTTCGTATTGACCCACAAATTGGATGTGAACCATTTCTCGCTCGTTTCCAGAAGGCAGGTCTTCGTCTAAAATATAGACAAAAGAACGATTCTCTGCTTCACATTGCTTTTTTAAGGCTGCAATTTCTGCTGGGTCAAAGCCTGGGTTTGTGTTAGTTGACATCTAGGATTATTTGATTAACAATAGTTCACGGTATTTTGGTAATGGCCACTCATCATCGTCAATGATTAATTCTAATTTATCGACGCTGTAGCGAATCTCTTCGAAATAGCCTTTTACCTTTGTGCTGTATAGAACAGCTCTCTCTTCTAAATCTTCGATGTTATTTGCTTCTTTACGAGCCTCTGTCATACCATTTTGTAAACGAACGATGGAGGACGTGTATTCGGAGATTTTTTTGATCATTTCGATCGTAGGCGCATAGTATTGAGGGTCGATGCCGATTTCTTTTTGGCCCTTTACATTCTCTACTAATTGCGTTTGATATTTCAATGAAGTCGAAACAATATGGTTAATCGCCATATCACCGATCACACGAGATTCGATTTGAATCTTCTTCACATAGTTTTCTAGTTCGATTTCATGACGCGCGTGCATCTCTTCCTTCGAATAGATACCATGTTTCGTGAATAATTCGATGGATTCTGGACGAGCATAAACTGCTAAAGCCTCAGGAGTAGTCTTTAAATTAGACAATCCGCGACGAGCAGCTTCTTCTACCCACTCATCAGAATATCCGTTCCCTTCGAAACGAATGTTTTTCGATTCTTTCACATAGCGCTTTAACACTTCCATAATTGCTAATTCTTTCTTCACGCCTTTCTCTAATACTTCTTCTACTTCCTTGCGGAATTTGATTAGTTGATCAGCTACAATCGTATTTAATACGGTCATAGGAGCTGCAGAGTTAGCAGAAGATCCTACTGCACGGAATTCAAATTTGTTCCCTGTAAAGGCGAATGGAGATGTTCTGTTGCGATCTGTATTATCAAGGATTAGAGATGGAATCTTGTTGATACCTAATTTAAGGTAGACATTATCCCCTTTTTCTAATTGAATTTCGTCTAGGCCATCCATGTTTTCCATGTCGTCCAAAACTTGGCTCATCGTGCTACCTAAGAAAGCAGAAACGATGGCTGGAGGTGCTTCATTTGCACCTAAACGGTGCTCATTTCCTGCTGACGCGATGGATGCGCGCAATAAATCGGCACGATCATGTACCGCCTTTAAGGTATTGACAAAGAATGTCAAGAAACGTAGGTTCTCTTTAGGCTTCGATGAAGGGGCTAACAAGTTAATGCCCGTATCGGTTGCTAAAGCCCAGTTATTGTGTTTTCCAGATCCGTTAATACCTGCAAATGGTTTTTCGTGGAAAAGGACCTTGAATTTATGTTTAGATGCCACTTTGGACATTAAATCCATCAGCAAGGCATTGTGGTCACAAGCTAAGTTTGCTTCTTCAAAGGTAGGTGCTACCTCAAATTGTGCCGGAGCTACTTCATTGTGACGCGTTCTCACGGGCATACCTAATTTAAGTGCCTCAATTTCGAAGTCTACCATGAAGGCATTCACACGGTTTGGAATAGATCCAAAATAATGATCTTCTAATTGCTGTCCTTTTGCTGGTGCATGACCAAAAACCGTACGACCCGCCATCACTAAATCGGGACGTGCATTAAAGAGGGCCTCGTCTACTACGAAATACTCTTGCTCGGCTCCTAATGTCGGGATCACTTTGCTAACATCGCGATTGAAGAA
>JAGWUO010000220.1 GCA_028868395.1 Cytophagales bacterium
TCGTTTAAACGTTCAAGCAGGCATTAATGCGGTACAAGATGAGGAATTACGGATTTACCCAAGCGTTCAAGTTCGCTTTCGTGCGAATGACTTCATTCGTTTATTTGCTGGATTTGAAGGTGATACACAGTTTAATTCGTACCACAGCAGCCTGTTAACAAACCCTTGGCTATCACAATCTATCACCTTGCAAAATACGCAACAAAAATGGGCTGTATCGGGTGGATTAACGGGAACAAACGAACGCAATGTACATTACGAATTGAAAGCTACGTATGGAGAATATGCTAAAATGGCATTCTTCACAGCTTCTGCAGCTGACTTATCTCAATTTGATATCCAATATTCAAATCCAGATGCAGCCGTATCAGTGCTTTCTCTACAGGCAAATGTGAAGATGACTATCACGGATAAAATTCATTCAGACTTACAGGTAGATTATACGAATTATGGAAATCTAGGTAATTTCTTATACGCTTACCATCGTCCAAATATTCAAATCGCCTGGAGAAACACGATTACAGTACTTCCTAAATTAAAAATTTTACCAGAGATCTATTTTGTAGGAGGACTTTACGGCTTCAATCCTAGAACTCAAAAGTCGACCACATTAGATAACATTGTGGATCTCAATATAAAAGGGGAGTATGCAATTAACCAGAAAATGACGGCCACATTATCTGCGAATAATATATTGGGAAAAAATTACCAGCGATATTTATTTTATCCAACACAAGGTTTTAACTTTACAGCAACTCTCGCATATTCATTTTAAGAATGACTGAATTTTATACCTTTCTTGAGCACTTACTGTACGAACACGAATGTGTGATTATTCCACAATTCGGTGGATTCGTTGTGAATGCACAAGATTTTCAATTCAATGCGAAAGAGGGAAAGATTTATCCTAAAAGAAAATGCGTCGCATTTAACGAGAAGTTAAAAACGGATGATCGTTTCCTAACGACGGAATGGGCTAAAAAGCATTCCATCTCACAAAAAGAGGCTTCTGTTGAAATAGCTGCTATTTCGAAGGAATTAAAATCACAAATATCCACTCAAGGCTATCTGACCGTTGGAGAATTAGGAGCGTTTACCATGAATTCGGAAAACCGCTTATCCTTCTCTCCGAATCCTGATTTTAATGCAGATTTGTCCGTTTTTGGACTGTTCCCAGTAGGTTTGGGGCATGCTATACCTAAAGAGAAAAAAACTATATTGGAAGAAACGCCTGTGGCAGAAGATCTTCCAACGTATTCACCAGAACCTTCACCTATCAAGGTAAGCAGATCCGCTTACGTTTATGCACTAATTGCCTTCATTGTAGGAGGTTTAGGCGCATTTTTCCTAACGGAACCTTCTAGCCATCAATCACAGAGTTCATTAAATCCGATTAAAATCGAGAAAAAGGTAATGACTCCAGTAGCTGTTGCAGCACCTGCGGCTCCGGCCCCAGTTCAAGTAGATACTATTCAGAAAAAAGTAATCCCTGCACCAGCGGAAGTGACGAAACAGACTGATCAAGATGTAATTTATTTAGTAGCCGCGAGTTTTCAATCGTTAACACAAGCGGAGAAAGGGCTAAAAGAATTCAAATCGCGCGGTTTTGACCAAGCAGAGATTATCTTAAAGAACGAGAAGACGAAATTTTACCGCATAAGCTTAGGTACAGAGCATTCGATGGATGTGGGGTATGCTAAAGCCATGGAATTAAAAGCGACCAAAAAAGTAGACATTTGGGTGTATAAGGCGCTATAAAATATGAACCAACGCATCGAACAACAAGCAATAGAACGCAAAAACCAACGGAAAGCCTTGGCGATCACGATCGTCATTCAAGGTTTGTTGTTCTTGTTGTTTTGGTATGCTAAGATCTGGTCCGCAGAAGAAATGAAACTGGAATTACCAGAACCTGGATTCGAAGTGAATTATGGAACGGATGACGAGGGTGGCGGAAATGTTCAATCTTACAATCATGCTAGTGATTTGCCGAATAATGACGAATCACAACCCGCTGAAAAAGAAACAGAAGTAGCTTCGGTTACTAAAGCCAAGCCGACACCTAGCTCGAAAGAAACAGTCATTTCATCGGTAGTCAAAAGCCCTGTGAGCATTTCGGAAAATACAAAAAAGACGACCATCGTTTCTACTAAGCCGGCACCTGAGCCAGAGGAGAAAATCGACGAAGGGGCCTTATTCAAGAAGAAAACAACGAGTAACGGTACACGTGGCACTAATCCAAATCCTGGGGGAAACTCAAACGGACCAGACGCGGGAAAAATTGGGGATAAAGGTAGCCTGAACGGTAAAATCAACAATTCAACGAATTATTCCGGCAATGGTGGAAGCGGAGAGGGTTCTGGTTCCTCTTCTGTGAATATTTCAGGTTGGAGAATAGCAAATCGTCCTAACGTCAAAGATGATACAGGTGAAACGGGTATGATTCGATTCACGATCAAAATTGATGAAGATGGAAATATTATAAAATTAGTGATTGCGGAGAATTCATTCTCTAATTCTTTGGCACAGAAATACAAAAGAGCCATCGAAAAATCTAAATTCATCAAAACGTCTTCAGGCCCAAGCCCGAAAGAAGCGACCGGGTCTATCACCTTCCGCGTAGGAGAAAGATAGACATCCGATGAATTATTCCGAGTCCATTTCCTTTTTGTATGCACAATTGCCGGTATTTCACCGGGAAGGGGCTAAAGCCTACAAACCAGGTTTAGGCAATATTGAAGCATTATGTGAGCTGATGCAAAACCCGGAGCGATCCTTCAAATCCTTACACATAGCAGGCACGAATGGAAAGGGGAGTTCATCGCATTTTATGGCCTCAATTCTTCAGGAACACGGTTACAAGGTGGGATTATACACTTCTCCCCATCTGCATTCCTTTACGGAACGAATTAAAATCAATGGAATTCAGGTAGCTGAAGAATGGGTGGCAAATTTTGTCACAAATCACCAAAATCTGATTGAAAAAGTGCGTCCGTCTTTCTTTGAATGGACTGTCATTATGGCCTTCACTTATTTCAAGGAACAACAAGTTGATTATGCGATCATTGAAACCGGTTTAGGTGGGAGATTGGATTCGACGAACATCATTTCACCTTTGGC
>JAGWUO010000221.1 GCA_028868395.1 Cytophagales bacterium
AGAGGCCATAAAAGCGCAATTTTCGGGAGATAAGATTAATCAAACGGAGGGACGTTCGGTTTTGCATACGGCTTTGAGAGCTAAATCTTCCGCTGCTGTTTTAGTAGATGGTGAAAATATTATTCCCAAAATTCAGGCTGTTAAAGCTCAGATGAAGGAATTTTCAGAAAAAGTAATCTCAGGTTCGTGGAAAGGATATTCTGGTAAAGAGATAACGGATGTGGTAAACATTGGTATTGGAGGATCCGATTTAGGTCCGGTAATGGTGACTGAGGCTTTAAAACCATACAAAACACGATTGAATGTTCACTTTGTTAGTAATGTCGATGGGACTCACATCGCTGAAACGTTGAAGAAAGTCAATCCAGAAACAACCTTGTTTTTAATTGCTTCCAAAACATTTACGACGCAAGAAACCATGGCGAATGCTTTCTCTGCTAGGGATTGGTTCTTAGCAGCGGCTAAAGACAATGCAGCGGTTGCAAAGCATTTTGTTGCCTTATCTACGAATACAAAGGCTGTAGCTGAATTTGGAATAGATACGGCAAATATGTTTGTGTTTTGGGATTGGGTAGGTGGACGTTATTCTTTATGGTCTGCAATTGGATTATCCATTTGTTTATCGGTAGGATATACGCACTTCGAAGCCCTTTTAGCAGGAGCAGAAGCGATGGACAGTCATTTTGCCACAGCTTCATTTGAAAGTAATATACCGGTTATTTTAGGATTGTTAGGTATTTGGTATGTGAATTTCTTTAATGCACCTACACACGCTATTTTACCATATGACCAATATATGCACCGTTTTGCAGCCTATTTCCAACAAGGAGATATGGAATCCAATGGGAAGACGATTGATCGGACAGGTAAACGAGTGAATTATGCTACAGGACCTGTTATTTGGGGAGAACCAGGTACGAATGGCCAACATGCCTTCTATCAATTAATTCACCAAGGAACACAATTAATACCGGCAGATTTTATCGCTCCCGCGGTAACTCACAATAAAATAGGTAACCACCATACTTTATTGATGTCTAATTTCTTCGCACAAACGGAGGCATTGATGAATGGTAAATCGAAAGAAGTAGTTGTTGCGGAATTACAGAAAGCGGGCTTAAATGAGGCTGAAATTGAGAAATTAGCCCCATTTAAAGTATTTGAGGGAAATAAACCAACTAACTCATTCCTAGTAAAGCAGATTGATCCAGCTACTTTAGGTTCATTAATCGCCATGTACGAACACAAAATCTTTGTCCAAGGCGTTATTTGGAACATCT
Source organism: Cytophagales bacterium (assembly GCA_028868395.1). Next base: position 1,281 of record JAGWUO010000221.1, read on the forward strand.
TTAGTTACGATCAATGGGGTGTAGAATTAGGAAAGCAATTAGCTAATTCCATCTTACCAGAATTAGAGAATGAGGAAAAAATCACTTCACACGATTCATCAACGAACGGATTGATCAATCAATTCAAGGCTTGGAGATAGGTATTACTGCAATAATTTGATCATTTCAGAGATGGAGAGCAGATTCTGTTCTCCATTTTTCATGTTCTTCACATTCGCTTTCCCTTCTTTCAATTCAGACTCCCCTATTACGGCCACGTAAGCGATTTTTTTCTTGTCTGCGAATTCGAAAGATTTTTTGATTTTGGCAATATCTGGATAAACTTCCGCTGGAATTCCGGCTTTACGTAATTCATTGGCCATTCCTAAACAGGCCTTGCGACCAGTCTCATCGAAATAGGTAAATAGAATCGCACTTGCACTAGTAGCCATTTCAGGGAAAAGCTTTAATTCTTCCATGACGTCTAGGATACGCTCAATCCCAAAGGAGATTCCAACGCCAGACATATTAGGCAATCCAAAAGAACTCGTTAAATCATCGTAACGACCTCCTCCCATAATGGAACCAAAAGGAAGATCCACTGCTTTCCCTTCGTAAATTAATCCTGTATAATAGCTTAGGCCGCGGGCTAATTTATAATCGAAAACAAGATTTTCCGAAGAGAAACCATTGGTCTCAGATAAAGACAATACCTCTTTAATTTCTGCTAAACCTTGTAAACCTGTGGTATTCGAATTAAAAAATGCAGTTAATTTGGCAATTTTTTCCTCATTCGATCCATCAAATAAAACAAGGTCTTTTATGGCTTCTGTTTTCTCATCTGTAAATCCATTCTGAACTAATTCCTTAGCCACATTTTCCCAACCTACCTTATCTAATTTATCCAATGCCACAGCAAAGGCAACAAAACGTGCACTTTCACCCAGGCTATCCACTATCCCTGCTAATATTTTACGGGAATTCAGGTACAGATTAACTCGTAACTTAAGTGAATTGAAAATAGATTGAAACAAAGCGATTAACTCTGCCTCATTTACTAATGAATCTGAACCAATAATATCAGCATCGCATTGATAGAACTCGCGGTAACGACCACGTTGCGGTCGATCCGCTCTCCATACCGGTTGTATTTGATAGCGACGGAATGGAAAGGCTAACTCATTTCGATTCATGGCTACGAAGCGGGCAAAGGGTACCGTTAGATCGTAGCGAAGGCCTTTTTCAGAAATTTTAGATGTTAACGCTTTAGAACCAGCATCCATGTCAGCGGGAGAAACTTTGGACAAATAATCACCGCTATTCAAAATTTTAAATAGCAATTGATCGCCTTCCTCTCCATATTTTCCCGTCAAGGTAGACAAATTCTCAATAGCTGGAGTTTCAATTGTTTGAAAGCCAAATCCTTGAAAATGAGTCTTTATGATGTCAAAAACGTAATTACGTTTAGCCATTTCTGTGGGACCAAAATCCCTAGTACCTCGTGCGTTCGCTGGTTTCTGCATAATATCTAAAAAACAAATTTAATTAATTATGCTATAATATTTTTGATATAAGTCGATTTTAGCTATTTTTGCAAACCAAATTATCAAAGACATGGCAGTAACTAGACTAAAACGTAAAGACAGAAGAAATAAAGCAGTAGCTAACAACAAGGTTGCAGCTATCAAAATTTTAAAAGCAAGACCTATCATCAAGTTAGTTGATGTAGAAGCTATTAAAGCTAGCTTTGCTAAATAAGAATTATATTCTTTATATTTAAACCGGTTTATGCCGGTTTTTTTATGCTCAATCCAATCCTATTCAACAATGAAAAAGACACTATTTGCAATCTCAG
>JAGWUO010000222.1 GCA_028868395.1 Cytophagales bacterium
GCGCGATATGTTCTCCGCCGATAAATAATTCATTCGTTTGTTGTTGAGAATTCGATTAAGAATTCGATTCCATCTCTTCTTCTCTCATTTTACGCTTCAAGACGCGGCCTGAAACGCCGATACTGATTTCGTACAAGCCTAAGAGTGGGAAAGCCACTAAAAGCTGAGAAACCACATCCGGAGAAGGAGTGATGATCGCCGCCACGATAAAAATGACAATAAGGGCATGTCTGCGATATTCCCGCATGAAGGACGGGGTTAAAATGCCTACTTGAGATAGCACGAAGGCCACCATCGGTAATTGGAATGTAATCCCGCAGGCCAAAGTCAACATCGATAACAAGGAAATGTAATCGTTGATGTCAAATTGGTTTTGGATACTAGGGTCTAATTTAAAGTTCGCTAGGAAATTAATGGCCATAGGTGCCACCACAAAGTAACCGAAGGCAACCCCGCTAAAAAACAAGACCGAAACCCAAAATACTGCCCCCCGAGCCGCTTTCAATTCCTTGCTCTTCAAGCCGGGTTTGATGAAGCGCCACAATTCGTGGAACATGTAGGGGAACGCAAATAAAAGACCTACGATGATCGACTGTGTTAGGGCCATCATGAATTGACCTGAAACCTCTCTACTTTGGAGAATAAAATCAGCCTTCTGCATGCACAAGCTAGGCATGTTGAAGAGGTCAGCGGCTTGGCACAGGATTTGGTTCGTATAAAAATCCGTTTTCGTCGGACCTAAAATGATCGAACTGAAGATGAATTCACGGAAAAACCAAGCGGCCACCGCAAAGACAAAAAAGGAAGCAACAGATCGCAGAATGTGCCATCTTAATTCTTCTAGATGACCTAGGAAGGACATCTCCGTGCCATCCGTTACCTCATCGTCGTCGAAATCGTCAAAATCTTGATCTGCTGCCATAAAAAATTATAGGTATAATGGGAATTGCTTCACCCACTCATTTACTTCTCCTTTGATTGATTTCAATACCGCCTCGTTATCGTGGTTCATCAAGGCCTTGTCGACCATGTCTACGATTTGAGTCATATCTGCTTCTTTCAATCCACGGGTTGTCATCGCCGCTGTTCCTACACGCATACCTGAAGTAACGAATGGAGACTTGTCGTCGAATGGAACCATATTTTTGTTAATCGTAATATCGGCCTGGATCAACGTATTCTCCGCTAATTTACCGCTCAATCCTTTCGGACGTAAGTCAATTAACATCAAGTGATTATCTGTACCACCTGAGATGATATCGTATCCTTTCGCTAAAAAGGCCTTCGCCATTGCTTGCGCATTCGACTGTACTTGTTTTGCATACGCCTCAAATGTAGGAGTCAATGCCTCGCCAAAAGCAATCGCTTTCGCCGCAATAACGTGTTCTAATGGACCACCTTGCGTTCCTGGGAACACAGCGCCATCTAAACATGCAGACATAGTTTTCAATTCTCCTTTTAGGGTTTTAAAGCCAAATGGATTCTCGAAATCATTTCCCATCATAATCAAACCACCACGCGGTCCACGAAGCGTTTTATGCGTCGTAGTTGTCACGATGTGGCAATGCTGCATCGGGTTATTCAATAAACCCTTCGCGATTAACGCAGATGGGTGTGAAATATCAGCTAATAAAATCGCCCCTACTTGGTCAGCGATCGCACGAAGACGAGCATAATCCCAATCACGAGAATAAGCGGACGCACCACAAATGATCAATCTTGGTTTTTCTTTTACCGCAGTCGCCTCTACTTTGTCCCAATCGATCAATCCCGTTTCTTTTTCCACGCCGTAGAAGAACGCTTGGAAATACTTACCCGAGAAGTTCACCGGAGAACCGTGTGATAAGTGGCCACCGTGTGATAGATCAAATCCTAAGATTTTATCGCCTGGGTTTAAGAACGACAAGAAAACTGCTGCATTCGCTTGCGCACCAGAGTGCGGCTGAACGTTCGCCCAAGCTGCTCCGAATAATTGCTTCGCACGCTCAATTGCTAACGTCTCCACTTCATCCACTACTTCACAACCACCATAATAACGCTTTCCTGGTAGTCCTTCGGCGTATTTGTTGGTTAAAACACTTCCCTGTGCTTCCATCACCTGAGGCGATGTGAAGTTTTCAGAGGCGATTAATTCAATGCCAAATTCTTGGCGATGTGCCTCCTGGTTTATCAGGTCAAAAATTTCTTTGTCTCGTTGTGTAGGGAAAGTGGATGCCATAAAAAAGAATGGGTTCTGGATTACAATTTGAAAGGCCAAAAATACGTTTTTTTCTCCGAATTGAAAAATGAAAAGGCCTTATAATAAGACAAATATCACACGCGTTTCTGCGCTTTTTTCTTAATTTTGATTTTGCATTTTCAGACAAACATGAAATTAAAATATATCGCCTTTCTTTTGTTCGCTTTCTTGGCCATTCCGGCCATTGCGCAAAAGATTACCCCCGCTAAATGGTCTTGGTCGATCAAGCCCGCAAACCCGAAAGTAGGGGAGCAGGCAGATGTGATTTTTAAAGTCGCAATCGAAAAAGATTGGTATTTATATTCCTCTGATTTTGACAAGGATTTAGGGCCTACCGTAACGACCGTTACTTTCAAGCCAGGTGCTGGGTATCAAACAGTGGGGGAATTGAAAGCCATCAATCCGCATTCTAAAAATGACACGGAGATTTGGAATGGGACCTATACCTATTTCACCGACCAAGCAGAATTTCGTCAAAAAATCAAAATCACTGCCTCCGATTATTTGATTGAAGGTTCCTATGATTCGCAATCCTGTTCCAATGTTTCCGGACTTTGTGTTCCTATCAAAGGGGCATTTAGTCTGAAAGGAAAGGCAGAGATGGTGGCTTTTGCGGATACGCCTGTTTCTGCAGAGGCAAAGTCGACTCCCGTGGATTCCGTTGTGGCAAAACCCGCAGTAGTGGCCACGCCTACAGCAGCTCCCCAAGATGACTCCCTTTTTGCTTTCTTTTGGATCGCCTTAGGCGCCGGATTCTTGGCTTTATTGACGCCATGCGTGTACCCTTTAATCCCGATGACCGTAAGTTTCTTCACGAAGCAAAAGGGCGGTAAAGGTTTAGCGTTTTTATAT
>JAGWUO010000223.1 GCA_028868395.1 Cytophagales bacterium
GACGATACTTGGTTTAAAGGAATCCTAAAACCTGCCCCAACAAGTACATATTCAGCCCCAGAATAATCGCAGTTATTACCCAAACAATTCCTTGCAACAGCGCGGAATTTGCAAATTTGCCCATCTTCTGTTCATCCCCAGTAAATAAAACCAGCGGGATGACTGCAAAACTTAATTGCATCGATAAAACGACTTGCGAGAAAACCAACAGCTCCCCTATTTTTGATTCACCATAGATCCAGGTGATAAAGAAGGCTGGAATGATGGCGATTAAACGGGTAATCAAACGTCGTAACCAGGGTGCGATACGCAAATCGAGGAATCCCTCCATCACAATTTGACCGGCTAACGTACCGGTTAACGTGGCATTTTGGCCCGATGCTAATAAGGCAACGGCAAACAAAATACTCGCTAATTTACTCCCTAATACGGGGTCTAATAACTGATATGCATCTCGGATATCGGCCACGTGTTTCAGGTTATTTCCGTGAAAAGCAGCCGCGGCTAAAATCAATATCCCGGCATTAATGAAAAAGGCGAATCCCAATGAAATCGTGGAATCCCAAGTGGCGTATTTGATGGCTTTTTCTTTATCCTCATCCGTATCCTTGATGGCACGCGTTTGGACTATACTTGAATGGAGATATAAGTTGTGAGGCATGACCGTAGCTCCTAGAATACCGATGGCTACGTAAAGTTGACTGGGATTCATCACCACCGAAGTCTGCGGAATTAGTCCCCCTACAATTCCCGCAATAGAAGGTTGTGATATGAACAACTCATAAGCAAAACAACAAACGATGACAATCAAAAGGGATAAAACGATGGATTCGATGACTTTAAATCCTTTGTTTTGGAAATACAATATCAAGAAAACATCTAAAATCGTAATGACGATACCGGCTAAAATGGGAATCCCAAACAACAATTGAAGTGCCAATGCCGACCCAATCACCTCTGCTAAATCACAGGCAGCTATCGCCAGCTCACAAACCAACCAAAGAAAAATGGCTACCGGTTTCGAAAACGCATCGCCACAGGCTTGAGCTAAATCACGCCCCGAGGCAACGCCTAATTTCAAGGCTAAATGCTGCAAGACGATCGCAAAAATGCTAGAAACAAGGATAACTGACAATAAAGTGTAGCCGAAGGAGGCTCCGCCTGCTAAATCCGTCGCCCAGTTGCCTGGATCCATATAACCTACCGCAACTAAAAAGCCGGGGCCCATAAAAGCCCGCAAATTTTGCCAAAAACCTTTCCCCTCTGGCACGGGAATCGTACCAAACACTTCGGATAAGGATTTCATCTTAGGACTAGAACGCCACGGACTCGACATAATTCAGAATTTTATCAAATTTAAAAATAATTTTTAGATTAACCTAAAAAATAAATTTACTACCTTTATGACATGGCCATTTCATTCACCGAAGAAAACTACCTAAAAGTCATCCACCGCCTCTCAGAAGCGACTTCGGAAGACATTTCTACGAATGCCGTAGCGGAACTGATGCAGACTAAAGCGGCATCGGTAACGGATATGTTGCGGAAACTAGCCGAAAAAGGCTGGGTGAATTACCAAAAATACCAAGGTGTTCGTTTAAGTGCGGAGGGCGAGAAAATTGCGTTATCGATTGTGCGCAAGCACCGACTTTGGGAAGTATTCTTAGTGGACAAAATGGGTTTCAACTGGGACGAAGTGCACGAAATAGCTGAACAGCTAGAGCACATTGAATCCGATCAGTTAGTCAATAAATTAGACGAATACCTAGGATTCCCTAAAACGGACCCTCACGGAGATCCCATCCCGAACAAGGAGGGAATTCTACCCGAGCTAGCCTATTCACATCTATCGGATATCAAGACAGCTAAAACATGTAAATTGATGGGGGTGGCACAGGATTCGGCAGTCTTCTTGCAATTATTGACTAAATTAAATTTGAGTTTAGGTGCCAAACTGGACATTCAGGAGATCAACGAATTCGATCGATCCATCTTCGTTTCCATCAATGACGCTGCGCCCATCTTCATTAGTCATGAAGTGGCGAAAAACATTCTCGTTAAAATCTAGCTTAATAAATCGAGTACCTCGTCTTCGCTCAAGGCGCGCAAGATGCTCTCATCAGAAGTCACTAATTCTGAGGCTAAATCCTTTTTGCGTTGCTGCAAGGCAAGGATCTTCTCTTCCACCGTTTCTTTCGAAATGAACTTATAGGTGAATACGGTTTTCTTTTGGCCAATACGGTGAGCGCGGTCAATCGCCTGAGCCTCTGCCGCTGGATTCCACCACGGATCTAATAGGAATACATAATCTGCCGCCGTCAGGTTAAGACCCACTCCACCCGCTTTCAAGGAAATAAGGAAAACGGATTGTCCGTCCTCTTTTTGGAAACTTTCGACTTGACCCTTCCGGTCTACTGTACTACCATCGAGGTAGGCATACGGAATTCCGCGTTCTTCTAGAGCGGCTTTAATCAAGTTCAAATGCTGAACGAATTGACTAAAGATCAATACTTTGTGGTGCTGCTCTAAAACCGTTTCCAGTTTTTCTAACACGGCCTCCATCTTACCTGAATCTCCCGCATAACCCTCTTCACAAAGCGATGGATGGTTCGCCAGCTGACGTAATTTCGTCAAACCTTGCAGCACAGAGAATCGGGATTTCTGTAAACCCTCGTCCTTGATTTGCTTCAACAACACGTCACGGTAGAACGATTTCGTCTTGTCATACAAGCGCTCTTGCTCCTCGGTCATCGAGCAATAAGTCACCGATTCCATTTTTTCTGGTAAATCAGCAGCTACTTGACGCTTCTCACGACGCAATAAATAGGGCTTAATTAGGAAATAAAGACGCTTTTTCTTCTCCATATCCGCCTTCTTCTCGATAGGCAATTGGAAATGGTCTTTGAAATAACGTTGTGTCCCAAGCAGACCCGTATTCACAAAATTCATTTGGGACCAAAGATCCATCGTCGAATTCTCCAGCGGAGTTCCCGTCATGACGAGACGGAATTTCGCGTTTAATTTTTGGACGGCTTTGGTAATATTCGCTAATGGATTTTTAATCGCCTGTGACTCATCTAAAAT